>JAOZLR010000239.1 GCA_029934735.1 Bacteroidales bacterium | reverse complement strand
TTCATCTCAGCAAGGTTGGCACCTTTGCCTCCAAGAAAATTTTTCATTGTCGCATTACCTTCGGCTTCTCTGTTTCCAAAAGTAAAAACAAGTTTTTGTGATTTTTTTGACATAATTATATATTTTAAATTACTGTAATTCAGATGATTAACACTAAATATGTGTTAAAAATGGGTGCAAAGGTACAAAAAATAGTATCTGAAATTTTAAAATATAGTTAAGATTCGTTAAAGATGAGTAGCCTTTAAACCCGATAAAAATAATTGGGGTTTATTGGATTAGGATCTTTTTTGAAATTTTTTCAGAGTTGGAAAAAATCTCAAGCAAATATGTTCCTGAAGGAATATTTTTCAGTTTGACAGCTTTTTCATTAGGATTAACCGTTTTTGAATAAACCGGTTTCCCGTTTAAACTGTAAATGTTGATTTTGCAATTTAATTTCAATAAGTATTCAGGAATTTGAATTGTGAATGATCCAAAATTCGGATTTGGATAAATCATAAGGTCATTTGCCCTATAACTATTAATAATAACCGGGGGATCGTATTCGAAGCAGCCCATATCAGGGGCTTCTCCGAGATATTCATAACCTATATCGATTCCTTCATCAATGCAGGGAGATGTTTCAGCAAGGTGAAAATCAAGATTGCCGGCATCAATAAACTGGGGATTTTCATTAATATTATTACTGCCTGTTGCTCCATCAGGCATAGAAAGATCACAATAGTTTATTTCGGCATATCCGCCAAAACCAAGGTAAATATCGTTACTGTATGCACCGGGATTATTATAAACTATGGTATTTGTAAAGTCTGCTGTTGCATAGTTAAGAATGACAGCTCCACCGTCGCCACCGGGAGCAGAGTTGCCTGATAGTGTGCAGTTTTTAAAAAACAGAGTGTTGTCGAAGCCAAGTGTATGAATAGCGCCACCACCCGAATAGCTTGTTGTGTTATTGGCAAACAGGCAGAAAATCATTTTTGTATCAACAACCGAATAGAATGAAATAGCGCCACCACCATAATAGCAAGTGTTTTCGATAAATTCACAGTTAATTATTTCGGTATTCATATCGCCGGTAAATTTTATTGCGCCGCCTTCGCCATAAGCATGATTATTGACAAATTTACAATCTGTAAAAATCGTTAAAGGACCTGACGAACTCCCGGTATTTATTGCATAAACAGCACCACCCATTCCGTCATTTTCGCCTGTAGCATAATTGTTGGTAAAAAGACAATTTGAAAATGTAGCATCCGAAGTTAACAGAGCAACGGCTCCTCCATGGATGTCAGGGTAATCGCCGGATGTTTTGCCATATTCAATTCGGCAAAACGATAAATTACTGATCCCATTGGCAGCATCAAATCGAATTCCACCCCAACCGGTTGCCTGATTATCTGTTGTAAAGAAAACGCTGTCAGTTTCTGTTCCTAATGCCTGAAGATTTCCCTGAACTTTAAACTTAAAATATCCCTGGAAATTAATTATAACACCTGCTTCAATGGTTAATGTTTGGCCCGAAGGAACTAATATTTCACCTACAACATAATATGGTGTATTATCAGCACTCCAGACTCCTGATTGATTTCCGCTTACTTCTGTTTGCGCATATAACCCTGTTATTGCAGCAAGTGCAACAATTAATGCAAATATTTTTTTCATATTTTGGTTTTTTTAGATCGAAAAACGTTTATTTTATACTCTTACGCTATACCCGTCAACCTTAGAATTTTAATTAAAATTCCGCACTAGTGGCAAGTGAAGTCCTTGTTTTAAACATTAGGGCAACCTTCGGCTTTAAGACTACCGAGTGCCCAACTGACCATACTCTCAAATGTTGTCAGGTCAATCTGGTGACCGAGCCATTCGCAGGTTACAATACGGTGATGGTATCCTTTTTTCTCGTAGTCCTTTAACGTAGCTATTGTTTCTTTATGGTTAATTGTGTCATCATTTGCACCAAGCACAACAAATCGGTAAGGACATTTTGATTCCGAAACCTCAGGCATTACAGAATAGAAAACCTGCTCCTTGTAATTCATTGCAGGATTGAAAAGCAGGCATGGTAGCCCCAGATCGGCAGATAGCAGGAACCCAAGATATCCACCCAGCGAAGAGCCGATTATCATTTGTACATTCTTATGTATGGCTGCATCTTTAAGAGTTTCATAAACACCGAGCTTCTCCCTGTAGTTCAGGTGTAGTGCAACCGGATCAAGCCCCAGGTTCTTCATTATGTCGAGTTTGTCTGGTTTTAGGAAGCTGTCTAATCCGTGAATATATAATGCTTTCATTTTGTTTTTAAATTTTTGACAAAACTAATAAAAATTGGGAGATTATGAAGAGAACAGTGTTTGATTTTAATTTTTTATAATGAATCTAATAGTGATTTATGGTTTTGAAATATTTATCCAGAGATGATTTACTCATACTTATTTAAAAAACAAGTATCTTTGTTTACTACTTCTTAACCTGGCTGTACGATTATGAAAATATGGCATCAATATCCGTTTGTTCGATTGCTGATTCCGTTAATTGCAGGAATAGTTACAGCTCTTGTTTCTGGAATTCCGTTTAGAATTCCCTTATGGATTTTTACTATTCTGATACTAGCATTTTTGCTTATTGTTTTTATCAGGCCATTGCGTATTCCCTATAAATTTCGATGGCTGCTTGGGTTGTTTCTTAATTTAACTTTGATAGTTGCAGGATATCAGCTCACTTTTCTAAATACACCTCTGTTCGATAAAAATAATATAAACAATTTTGTTTCAGCCACTAACGAGTTTATTGTCAGAGTTGATGAGCCTGTTTCAGAAAAAGCAAATTCATGGAAAGTTATTGCGAAGGTTTTAAACTTCAGAGATTCTTCACTTTGGAGCAGGGCAGGAGGGAAGGTGATACTGTATTTTGAAAAGAATAGAAATGTTGCTGCGATTAAGTATGGGGATATTCTAATTATTAATTCCGTTCTTGAAGAGGTTGGGTCGCCTCAAAATCCAGGCGAGTTCAACTATTCTAAGTATCTTAGTAATAGAGGAATTTATAATCAGGGATATGTCAGGTCAGAGGCTTGGGAGTTGCTTACTCATAATCGTGGAAACCCGTTGAAGGCTTTGGGTGTCAGGATAAGGAATAAGTTCATGAGTATTTTGAGAGAGAACAATGTCTCTGGGAGAGAGTTTGCTGTGGCATCAGCCATTCTGCTGGGATCTGACGATTATCTTGATGCTGATCAGCGTAGGGCATTTGCGGGTGCAGGTGCAATGCACATCCTTTGCGTTTCGGGCTTGCATGTGGGAATTATATATCTTGTACTTAATTCATTGCTGGCGTTTTTAAACAAAAACAGAATTGCGAAGATTCTGAAAGTGATACTACTTTTGTTTTTGATATGGTTATATGCTTTGATAACCGGTTTTTCACCTTCGGTATCAAGGGCAGCGACAATGTTCTCATTTATTATTGTCGGCACTTCAATGAGACGGAAATCAAATATTTACAATATTTTGGCAGCTTCTGCTTTTGTATTGCTGGTTTTTAATCCATACCTCATTACAGAAGTTGGCTTTCAATTGTCGTATATTGCTGTAGCCGGGATTGTATGGATATACAAGCCTGTTTACAATCTTTTCATTCCTGATAATAAAGTCTTCCGGTTTATTTGGCGGATAACTGTTGTCTCTTTGGCAGCCACTATTGCTACCTTTCCATTGAGTATTTTCTATTTTCATCAGTTTCCGGTTTTGTTTCTTGTTACAAACCTGATAGCCATCCCGTTTTCAATGTTGATAATCTATACGGGAATGCTTGTTTTGATAACATCGTTTGTACCATTGGTGTCAGGTTTTTTCGGGGTACTGTTATCCTGGCTGTTGCGAATATTAAACTTCTCGGTTGAATTTATTGAAGGATTGTCTTTTGCCACATACAGGGGCGTTTTTATTACAGTGATAGAATTGATTTTGATATTCGGCCTGACAGTTTCCATATCTGTTATCCTGATGAATCGGAAGAAGTCGTTTGTATATCTGTTTCTCGGTTTTGCATTTTTACTAATGAGTTCGTTTGCTTTCAGAAAGTATGAAAATTTGAAGCAAAGAAATATCATAGTTTATGATATAGGCAAAGTGTCGGCATTCCAGTTAACGAATGGGAAGAAGGCGATTTTGATTGCTGATTCTGCTTTTTTAGTTGATACAGGGAAGCAGGAATATCATATTTTGAATAATTTGTGGATGCACGGGATAAAGGTATTTGACAGAGCTGATATTGTTGAGGAAAATATAGAGGGGTTTGTTTTGAAAATCAATAGCTTTATTCAGTTTTACGAAAAGAGAATATTTGTTGTTGATGAGAAGACCGAACTGTTTCATTCGGATGATAAGATTAAGGTTGATTATTTGATTTTGAGCCATAACTCTACTATCAGGGTTGAGGAGCTTACGGAAAGTATTGAGTTTCAGAAATTAATTTTCGACTCTTCAAATTCATTTTGGAAAGTGAAACAGTGGAAGAAAGAGTGTTTTGAGACCGGTGTTGATTATTACGATGTGCGGGAAAGAGGGGCGTTTATAGTTTCTTTTG
>JAOZLR010000238.1:2077-4590 GCA_029934735.1 Bacteroidales bacterium | reverse complement strand
CTCAAAAAAGTTAAAAAGAAAGATTTGCCGAAAGACAGCCTGTTTGTTTATTCTTTTACCGGAGATACTGCAAAGTTCGCAAACATTAAATCATATAAAATTTCGAAGTACAATACGAATTATGTTGCATTCTTACATGATGAAGAATTAAAGAAAAAAGCTGCAAGGAACGACTCAATAGAAGGTGATACAACTGATGTAAAGAAAGCGGGTAAAAGTAAGATCAAGCCTTTAGGAACAAAATTCTGTATTTTTTTTCCAGCAACAAAAGACACTTTTTCTTTTAAGGATGTTACAAATTATTCTGTTGACAACTACTCAAATAGAGTGGCTTTTATAAGGCAAACAAAAGACAGCCTGGATACCTGTCGTGTTTATGTTTTTGATGTAAAGACAAAAATGTCGCAAATGATTTTTGAGAAACAGGGTGAAGCGAAAAATATATTATTAGATGAAAAGGGAGCTCAACTTGCATTTTTATTTTCGTCCGATACATCTAAGAAAAAACCTTATTCATTATATTATACTGCAACAGAGAAACCGAAACCTGTAATTATAGCTGACACTGTTAACGGAAATCTGCCAAATGGCTTTGATATAAGCCCTGATAAAAAGATGGATTTTTCGCGCGAAAAAGGAAACCTGTTTTTTGGCATAAGGCCGAAACCTGTTACCGAAGCCAAAGATACAATTATTGAGGAGGAAAAGTGCCATGTAGATGTGTGGTCATGGACGGATAAAAGAGTGATGCCTCAGCAACTAAAGGAATTGGATAAAGATTTGAAGGAATCTTTTTTAACGGTTTTCTACCCAAAAACAAACAAAATAGTTCAACTGGAAGATTCAGTCTTCAGGAAGGTTAACACATCCAATTTTATGGATGCAAAATATGCGATTGCAAGGGTTGATGAGCCATATCTACGAATGACATCCTGGGATATACCAGCTTATGCCGATTATTATTTGGTGAACACTTTGACAGGCGAAAAAGACCTGATAAAGAAGGCAGCACGCTCTGTTATTTCAATTTCTCCCGACGAAAAATATCTGTATTGGTATGATAATGAGGATAGTTGCTGGAAGGCAAGATCAATTGCAGATGATAAGATTGTTAATCTTACGAAAAATATTGATGCAAACTTTTTTAACGAAGACAATGATATCCCTGCAATTCCGGGTAGTTATGGTTTGGCAGGCTGGACGGAAAATGATAAAGATATCTTGATTTACGACCGGTTCGATATTTGGAAAATAGACCCGGAGGGAAATGAAAATCCGAAGAATATAACGAAAGGAAGAAAAGAGAATCTGGAGTACAGATATATCCGTTTGGACAAGGATAAGATTTTTGTTGAGAACAAAATGTTTTTGAAGATATTCAACAAAATAAATAAAAAGTCGGGATATGCAATTCTGGATATAAAAGCCAAAGAGCTTCCAAGGCAGCTTGTCTTGGAAGATTTTCGCTATCTGAATCCTGTCAAATCGAAAAATTCCGAAAAAATATTATGGAGAAAAACTTCAACTGTTGAGCCTCCGGAACTCCGCTTATCCAACATTGATCTTACAGAAATCAAACAAATTACAAACATTAAATCGCAACAGGAAAAATATATTTGGTGTACATCCGAACTAACTTATTGGGTTGATTTCAATGGCGATACGTTGTCAGGCATCATTTACAAGCCAGAAGATTTCAATCCTGATAAGAAGTACCCGATGGTTATATATTTCTATGAGCAAGTAACCGACAGATTGAATAGATATTTCGCACCGGCTCCGTCGCGATCAACTATTAACTTTACATTTTATGCAAGCAACGGCTATGTAGTATTTACTCCTGACATAAAATATGGCACAGGTCACCCCGGGAAGGATGCATACAACTCAATCGTTAGCGGGACATTGCATATGATTGAGAATAGATGGATTGACAAGGAAAAAATCGGAATACAGGGGCAATCATGGGGAGGATATCAGGTAGGATATCTGGTAACACAAACCAATATTTTTGCCTGTGCCGAAGCTGGTGCTCCCGTAAGCAATATGACATCAGCTTATGGAGGAATCCGTTGGGCAAGTGGCAGATCAAGAGAATTTCAATACGAGAAAACTCAAAGCAGGATAGGAGGCACACTGTGGGACAAGCGTAGTTTGTACATCGAGAATTCACCTGTTTTCTTTGCTGATAGGGTTGAAACTCCCCTGTTGATAATGCATAATGATAACGACGGTGCAGTACCATGGTATCAGGGAATAGAGTATTTTATGGCTCTCCGGCGCCTGAATAAACCGGTCTGGATGCTAACTTATAACGGTGATTCTCATAATTTGACCAGGAACCCCAACAAGATTGATCTGACTATTCGCATGTCGCAGTTTTTTAACCACTATCTCAAAAATGCTCCTGCTCCCGACTGGATGAAGTATGGTGTCCCGGCAGTTGATAAAGATAAGAAAAACGGGTATAATCTTATTGGGGAGTAGTAAACGGGTTTTTAGACTAAATCTTT
>JAOZLR010000238.1:0-1977 GCA_029934735.1 Bacteroidales bacterium | reverse complement strand
CTTTTTAGCTTTCTTCTCCTGCTTTTTCCTAACAACAGCCTGAGCAGCAGAGAGACGAGCAATAGGAACGCGGAATGGTGAACAACTTACGTAATCGAGCCCGACACCGTTACAGAATTCAACTGAAGAAGGCTCACCACCATGCTCGCCACAGATGCCGAGTTTGATATCCTTACGTGTTTTACGGCCTTTCTTTACAGCCATCTTAATCAGTTGCCCTACACCTGTCTGGTCCAGAGCCTGGAAAGGATCGACATCAAGGATCTTCTTTTCAAGATATATTGGCAGGAATTTACCAATATCATCTCTTGAATATCCAAAAGTCATCTGTGTCAGGTCGTTTGTTCCAAATGAGAAGAATTCGGCTGATTTTGCCATCTCATCAGCTGTGAGTGCAGCTCTTGGAACTTCAATCATTGTTCCAACCAGATAATCTATTTTTTCACCTCTTTCTTTAAATACCTTTTTAACAGTTGAACGTACAAGTTGTTCCTGCATTTTCAATTCTGCAAGAGTACCTGTTAAAGGAATCATGATTTCTGGTACGGCCTTAATACCTTTTTTCTTAAGATTAAGAGCCGCTTCAATAATGGCGCGTGCCTGCATTTCCGAAATCTCAGGGTATGTGTTGCCAAGGCGGCAGCCTCTGTGGCCTAGCATTGGATTCACTTCGTCCAGTTCTTCTATTTTAGCTTTAATTACTTCAAGTGTTACTCCCATAGTGTCTGCCATTTCCTGCTGTCCTTTCTCTTCGTGAGGTACAAACTCATGAAGTGGTGGGTCAAGGAGGCGGACAGTGACAGGAAGGTCGTGCATTGCTTCGAAAATACCTTCAAAGTCTGTACGTTGGATTGGAAGCAGCTTGTCGAGAGCTTTTCTCCTGCCTGCTTCATCTTCGGCAAGAATCATCTCACGCATTGCTACAATCTTGTCATCACCGAAGAACATATGCTCTGTACGTGTAAGACCGATACCTTGTGCTCCGAAGTCACGGGCTACCTGTGCATCGTGCGGTGTGTCTGCATTTGTTCTGACAAGCATTCTGGCTTTTTTATCAGCAAGTTTCATCAACTCATCAAAATCGCCACTCATTTCGGCTTCTGTAGTTCCTATTTCACCTTTAAAAACCTCTCCTGTTGTGCCATTCAGTGATATATAGTCACCTTCTTTAAAGGTAATACCATCACATGACAGAGTTCTTTCTTTATAATTAATTTTAATACCACCAGCACCCGATACACAACATTTTCCCATACCGCGGGCAACGACAGCAGCGTGTGAAGTCATACCACCTCTTGCAGTAAGGATACCTTCTGCAACGTTCATTCCTTTGAGATCTTCAGGAGATGTTTCAATTCTGACAAGAATTATCTTTTTGTTGTCAGCAGCCCACTCTTCAGCTTCGTCAGCGTGGAAAACTATCTGGCCTGTAGCAGCACCCGGAGAGGCAGGAAGTCCTTTAGCAACGACTTTTCCACTTGCAATAGCTTTTTTATCAAAAACAGGGTGAAGTAGTTCGTCAAGTTTGTTTGGCTCAACACGCATAATTGCCTCATTGGCACTAATCTTACCTTCCTTCAGCATATCCATTGCTATCTTTACCATCGCAGCACCGGTACGTTTTCCGTTACGGGTTTGTAACAGCCATAGTTTTCCATCCTGCATTGTGAACTCAAGATCCTGCATGTCAGTATAGTGGTTTTCCAGCTTTTCCTGAGTTTCGTCAAGTTCTTTGTACACTTTAGGCATCAGCTCTTCGAGTGAAGGATATTTCGTTTTTCTCTCTTCTTCAGAAACGTGAGCAAGTTTAGCCCAGCGTATTGAACCTTCTTTTGTAATCTGCTGAGGTGTACGTGTTCCGGCAACAACATCTTCACCCTGTGCGTTGATGAGATATTCTCCGTTAAAAAGATCCTCACCTGTTGCGGCATCTCTTGTAAATGCAACACCTGTACCTGAGTTGTCGCCCATATTTCC
>JAOZLR010000237.1:2388-4595 GCA_029934735.1 Bacteroidales bacterium | reverse complement strand
AAAGATCTCAATATTAAATAACAAGCCGATGTAAATAAGGTTCATTATAATTTCAGGTCGTCCCTAACGGGACAATTTCGTTTTTTCCTTCTGCACCGGACTTAGCTGCCTTCACTAACGTTTCGTCAGCCTATGTCCGGTGTTACAAACAGAGCGTGCCTACGGCACTTTAACTCAAATGAACTTTATATTCTATCAAAATGCTCTATCCAAATAATATGTGAAATCCCGTAGGGATGATCTATATCCAAACAATTAACACATTATGGAAAAACATCCAAAGCTATTCCATAAGAATTCTCAAAGGCTTTTTCATCAATATCAATAGGAACATAATTTATATCAAAATATTCCAATAAATTACTTGTACGAAGATTTCCTACCAGTCGGTTTTCAGCCATCGGACAGCCTCCAAGGCCATTGATGACAGTATCAAATCGCCTGCAACCATTTATGAACGCGGCATTAATTTTTTTATACCAATGTCTTACGGTTGTATGCAGGTGAAAACCAAACTCTATATCATCAAACTCTGGTACTAAAGCAGAGTACAAACAGTTGATTGATTTTCGGGTTGAAATACCGACCGTATCTGATAGCGGGATAATCCTGACACCCATATTATATAAGGTGTCAACCCAGTTGGCTACCACATCACAACTCCACTCATCACCGTAAGGATTGCCGAATGCCATTGAGATATAAACAACCAGCGTTTTATTTTTTCGCTCACAAATATTTAGCAAATCGTCAACAGTTTGCTGCGATTTATCAATAGTTGAATTTATGTTGCGTTCCAAAAATGTTGGAGAAATCGAAAAAGGAAAACCAAGATAACTTATTTCGTCAAAATCTGCTGCAGTTTCTCCTCCGCGTTTGTTTCCAACAATGGCAAGCAATTTAGATTTTGTATTTGACAAGTCCAGCCGTTTCAACACTTCTGCTGTATCTTTCATTTGCGGAATTGCCTTTGGTGAAACAAAACTGCCAAAGTCGATTGTATCAAATCCAACTCTCAGGAGGGAATTAATATATCTTGCTTTATCTTTTGTAGGGATAAAGCGAACCAGACCCTGCATTGCATCACGGGGTGATTCTATGATTTTAATCTTTCTCATTTAACATCCAATATACCTTGAAATAACCAATCGTTGTATTTCTGAAGTACCTTCTCCTATTTGTAATAAGCGCTGATCGCGATAGAAACGCTCAATATCATAATCTTTCATTAACCCATATCCACCATGTATTTGAACTGCCTCATCAGCAACTTCTTTGGCTATTTCAGAACAATACAGTTTCGACATTGCAGCCTCTTTGGCAAACGGTTTTTCGTTATCTTTCAGCCAACAAGCTTTGTAAAGCAGATTACGTGCAAGCTCTATTTTCATAGCCATATCAGCCAGCTTAAAGGCATTAATCTGGAATTTACTGATAGGCTTCCCAAATTGTTTACGTTCTTTTGAATACTGGAGTGCCATTTCAAAAGCCCCCTGTGCAAGGCCAAGTCCCATTGCTCCTATTGACAATCTGCCATTATCAAGAGTGCTTAACATAATATGTGAACCTTCTCCTATTTTACCAAGCAGGTGCGATTCAGGAACCTTACAGTCATCAAAATATAACTCCGCTGTATCAGATGCCCGCCACATCATCTTACCGTGCATTGTAACTTGTTTAAAGCCAGGTGTTCCTTTATCAACAATAATGGTCGTAAATTCCTTTTTCCCATTTTCTAATACCTTTGTAACAGCCTGAACGGTAGAACCAATTGAAATATCACATGAACCATTTGTAATAAAAATTTTGGAACCATTAATAAGCCACTCTCCTTTTTCGAGTTTTGCAACTGTTTTTGTTCCTCTGGAGTCGGAACCGGCATTAGCCTCGGTAAGCCCAAAACCCCACAATGCTTCTCCCGTGCATAGCTGTGGAAGGTATTTCATTTTTTGTTCCTCAGAGCCGTAATAATAAAGCGGCCCGATGCCAAGTGAATTATGTGCAGCGAGAGTAGCAGCCTGTGAGCCATCAACTCTTGCAAGTTCTTCAACAGCAATTATATATGATATTGTGTCGAGACTCTGCCCGCCATATTTTTCGGGGAGGTACATTCCAAACAGGCCAAGCTCACCCATTTTTCGGGTAAGGTCGTACGAAAATTCAGCTTTTTCATCCAGCTCTTTTGCAACCGGCTTTATCTCCCTTTC
>JAOZLR010000237.1:0-2288 GCA_029934735.1 Bacteroidales bacterium | reverse complement strand
CTGCATCAAGGCTTCCGAAAAAATCTTCCTGTACAAGAATATCATTCCTGCGAATCTGAAAAGTAAAACCGTCATAACTAATAAAACCATTTCCTTTATCATCATTCGAAATATAAAAAGTGCGAATTGTGTTATCTATTGAGAGTTTGATAATTCCATATTCCAGCGATTCAAACAGGGCAACGCTCTTGTCTCCTTCAATATCAAATTCAAATTTGCCATCATTATTGTTTTTGAATTTGACCGGAATTTCTCTATCTTCAAAAGTTACTGTGAATTCAGTCAGGTCGCGCCAGTATCCTATTTGTTTCCAGATGTTAAAATCGTCTTCTATGTTTAAATAATCTTTTGCAATGCTGTAAACCGAATATGCAATTACGGGGTAGTGCATTGGAACCAAAGCTCTTTCTTTTTCAATTTGCTCAAGAATGTAATCAGTATGCTCATCACAATACTTTGTTGTAATGCTATTTGTGATATATGCATTATGTCCGAGTAGGTGCTCCAAATAGGCTATGTTTGTTTTAATGCCATGAATAATATAATTTTTCAGGGCGGTAATCATCTTTTTTCTTGCACTATCTCTATCGTTGCTCCAAACAACAAGTTTAGCGATCATAGGATCATAAAAACTTTCTATTGTTGTGGCTTCCTCAATTCCGGTGTCTATTCGTACTCTTTTGCCTTGTGGCTCATGATAGAATGTCATTTCCCCCGGAGAAGGCAGGAAGTTATTTTCCGGATCTTCAGCATAAATCCGACATTCAATGGCATGACCATTTTGTGCAAGCTCTTCCTGTTTTAGGCTTAGCTTGTTTCCTGCTGCTACAAGTATCTGCTCCCTTACGATATCAACACCAGTAACCATCTCGGTAACCGGATGTTCAACCTGAACGCGGGTATTCATTTCAAGGAAATAAAAATTAAGGTCCTTATCAACAAGGAACTCAACAGTTCCGGCATTGTTATATTCAATCTCTTTGGAGATTTTTACCGCTGCATCACCCATTTTTTTTCTCACTTCAGGGGTAAGGGTTGGAGATGGTGACTCCTCAATAATCTTTTGATAGCGGCGTTGAATTGAACACTCTCTTTCGAAAAGGTGAATAACATTTCCAAAATTATCACCTATTACCTGAATTTCGATATGACGAGGTTCTTCCACATATTTTTCAACAAAAACAGTTCCATCGCTAAAATAATTTTTTGCCTCCCTGCTTGTATTCTCAATTGCATCTTTCAATTCATTTTCAGAATGGACTATTCTCATCCCTTTGCCTCCACCTCCTGCCGCGGCTTTTACCAAAAGCGGAAAAGGGATTTCTTTTGCTGCTTTCATCAAAGCGGTCTTATCTCCGGTTTTTGCTTCAGTCATCGGAATTCCGAACTTTTTTACAAACTCTCTGGATTCTATCTTGTTGCCCATCAGTTTAATGGCTCGGGTATGTGGTCCGATAAATATGATGTTATCTTGTTCGCAGGCAGCAACAAAAGCAGGATTTTCGGCCAGAAAACCGTATCCCGGATGGATGGCTTCACATTCCGAACGTTTGGCAATCTCTATTATCCTTTCGATATTAAGATATGTATCACTTAGTTCGATGCTGTCGCCAAGACAAAAAGCCTCATCAGCCATTTCAACGTGCAGGGAGTCTTCATCTGCAACAGAATAAATAGCAACAGTTTCGATTCCAAGTTTTTGTGCCGATTTAATAACCCGAACAGCTATTTCGCCACGGTTTGCTATTAATATTTTGTTGAAGAGCTTCATTTTTTTAGTATTTTGAACCCAACAAAGTTACAGGAAAAATCTCAATTTTTGAATTCAAAATACAAATTTACATGTTTTCCCGCTTCTCATACTGCTCTTCATAATACTTTTGATAGTCGCCACTGGTAACATTTTTCATCCACTCTTCATTTTCGAGATACCAGTCTATTGTTTTTTCTAATCCAACCTCAAATTCGAGTGATGGCATCCAACCCAATTCTTTTTGAAGTTTTGATGAATCGATTGCATATCTAAGGTCATGGCCTGCTCTGTCCTTAATATAGGTAATAAGTTTTACGGAAGTTCCGGGATTACGGCCAAGTTTTCTGTCCATAATATCGCACATATTTTTAATCAGGTCAATATTTTTCCACTCGTTATTACCTCCGATATTATATGTTTCGCCTTTTTTCCCTCTATGAAAAATAATATCAATAGCAGTAGCATGATCCTCTACATACAGCCAATCTCTTACATTTACACCTTTACCATAAACAGGTAATGGCTTATTGTTTTT
>JAOZLR010000236.1:3457-4626 GCA_029934735.1 Bacteroidales bacterium | reverse complement strand
CCTGTGGGGATGATTCCTTTTGCCATCATATCACGGCCTGTGTCATAAACAAACATATGAACATATCCCCAGATGGTTTGCAGTGTCATATACATATGAACTCCTTTTGCGTGTGCTCTTTCAATAGCGGGATAAAGCTCCTTGTTTACATGCCCTAAACCTGTTCCCACAAAAATAATTCCTTTGTAACCAGCATCTACCAGGTTGTCTATTGTGTCGGGTTTCATTCCCGGATAGTAATAAAGCATCGTAACCTTGTCATTGAAATAGGGGAGTATTTTAACATTTTTATCCTTACGGCGGTGTTTGTAATTCTTTTTAATAGGATTAATCTCTTTTCGGCTAACTCTTGCGAGTGGAGTGTCTCCGATTGTACGGAATGTGGAGCGATAGGAAGAGTGCATTTTTCTGACCCTTGTCCCTTTATGAAGCAGTCCGTATTCATCGGATGTCGGGCCGAACATGCAAATCATTACTTCAGCAATATCAGAATGACCGGCAGCGTGCATCGCATGCATTAGATTCAGGGCTGCATCAGAACTGGGGCGGTCTGACGAACGCTGAGAGCCAACAAGAACTATCGGGACGGGTGAGTTTTGAACCATAAAAGTCAGGGCTGCTCCGGTGTGATGAAGGGTGTCGGTGCCATGACCGATAACAATACCGTCAATTCCGTTTTCAATCTCTTTACCAATAGCTTTTGCCAATGCTACATATTGTTTTGGCCCCATGTTTTCGCTAAATACCGCAAATACTTTTTCTGTTGTTAGATTGCAAATATCAGCCAGTTCAGGAACTGCTCCATAAAGTTCGCCGGGTGAGAATGCTGGAATCACAGCCCCTGTTCTATAGTCAAGCCTGGAGGCAATTGTTCCACCTGTGCCGAACAGCTTCACCTTGGGAAGTCCGGGAGTATATGGAAACTCTTTTTCGGGGATTTTATAATTGGCCTTTTTGTAGCCGGTCTCTTTCATATCGGTGATGGTCTGAACATCAATCCCAATATTGTAACCTGTGGCAATTTTTAATACAATGTGCTGATCATCATCATTTTCAGCTCTCGGCAAGACAGTGCCTTGGAAATCCCCCCTTGTTGTTTCAATATGGGCCTGCCCCCATACACGTACATTCTTATCTTTAAGAATTCTTAATGCATCGCCTTTATATCC
>JAOZLR010000236.1:0-3357 GCA_029934735.1 Bacteroidales bacterium | reverse complement strand
GTTTTATAAAGCTGCCCCATAATCCATTTTTCTTCATTCTCAGGTTTGTCGGAGAGTTTGACCTCTGAAAATTTGTTCCTTAAAAACGAAATCCTTGAGATTATCTCATTCTTTGGAATTTTCCTGAATTTGATACTCTCAAGAACAGAATCGAAATCCATCTTGGGAAATTCATAAACTACCGAAAGCATATAACGAGCAAGTTCAAGTTCAATCTTATTATCCAAAAGGTATTTGAACATTGCGTATATAATTTTGTAATTGAACTCTTTGACATGTTTAACATGCCCTTCTATGAATTTTAATCTGTGCCCAATAAATGTCCCGACAAATACCGGATTAATTTTTAATTCTAAAATTATTCTTTCTGTCAGAGGGTAGAGATTCTTACTAAAGATATACGTATAAGTGTCTTCAGGAATATTCCACTTTTTTAATTGTCTGTATCTGACAATTATCTCCTCTGGCAATTTTAGTTTTAGTTTTTCAATGTAGTCATCCTCTAACGGAATAGGAGCGGAGTCAGTATCAGGATACATCCTGTCAGCACCAGGCAGAACCCTTTCAAAAATTGTTGTACCGTCTTCAAATGATTTTCTGGTTTCCTCCGGAACTCCTTCAAATGCCATCAGGCAGCGTTCTTCAATGGTTTCGAGAGCTGTTTTGATATCATCTCTGGGCGCCCAGAAAACCATTTGAGCATCATTTTCTTCTGACTTTAAGAATTTAGCAACTTTCTTAGCCTCATTTTTTTTCAATTTAGGGTTAATATCTTCAGAAGTAACCATAAACGGCTTTTCAAGGCAGGCAACTACTTTCATCCTGTCGCCAATTTCATCAGTAAATGACTTTCCTGGTTGTGTAAAATGAGATAAAACAGATTTGAAGCCTGGTATATTGACTGCTACAATAACCAATCCGGCTGCTTTTGCATTTTTAAATGGCTTATATGAAAATGTTATTTCGTTGTCATTTATAAATTTATGGTTAATTTTCCACTTTTTCTTATCTTTTATTTTGTTGTTCAATAACTCTCTGATGTGAAGGAGTGCCCACTGTCTGAAAGCTTCGTTATGAGTGAGTTTTGGTATCCATCTTGTGCGAGCCACTCCTTTAATCTCTACTCTAGAACCTCCGCGACAACTAACATTAACATCCTGCCTTCCGGCTCCTATTCCTGTTCTGACAAGGCCTGTACTCCTGTTAAGAAATCGGATATAATCACAACCCTCTTTCACTTCATCGGGATTAACAAAGTCAGGATATGTAACAGTCTCAATCAAAGGCATTCCAAGTCTGTCAGTACGATAAACCCGGATATGTCCTATGTCTGAAACCTCACGACACGAATCCTCTTCAAGACTTAATTGGATTAATCGGATTTTTTTATTTTTCAGATATATCTCTCCCTCAATACCAATAATACCTGTTCTTTGAAAACCAGTGGGAATACTTCCGTCGAGATACTGCTTGCGTGTTATGTGTACCTCTCCTACAACATTCAGTTTTGAGAGAAGTGAAATTTTAATTGCTATTTCAAGTGCTTCCCTGTCTATTGGGAATGGAGGGGTATCATCAATGTCGTAAGTGCAGGCCGAATCGTTAGAAATGTGGTAAACTATCTCTTTTCTGGTTTTGAATTCCATTAAAGCTGTCCCGTCATACTCTCCAAGCTCACTTAATGTTGGACGCATATGACGAATTATCTCTGCATCATATTCATCAGGCTTTTGATAAATGCCTGCCGGACAATTACAAAAAAGTTTTCGCTTTGTCAGCAGTTGCTGATGCACTTCCAGACCTGACATAAATCCAATTCTGTCGTAAGTTTCCTGAGTAGCCTGCTGGATAGGTACATATCCAATAATCTCTTTGGTTTTATTGTAATTTTTCGTTGGATTAAATCCTTTTTCTTTGACCATAACTAACCTGTAAATTTGAATTTATCAAATAAGTTGTCAAAAGTATCAATATCCGCTAATATTCAAAATAGTTGTTGATAAATATTTTTTTATTTTTATATTTGCATATAATAAAAAGTAAAAATAATGCTGATTAAACATTGTATTTTTATTGTATTATTTTCTATTATATCTGCAAGTCAATTTGCTCAGACACCGTTGCGTTCTGAAGCTTCCCGTTTCAGAGTTGTTTTTTATAATGTTGAAAATCTGTTTGATATCTATGACGATTCCCTAAAGCTTGATAATGAATTTACTCCTGAAGAAATAAGACATTGGGATAATAGAAAATTTTACAAAAAACTAAATAATATTTATCGGGTTATTTTAAATGTTGGAGAGTGGGAACCACCCGCTATTGTAGGATTATGTGAGATTGAAAACCGGTTTGTTTTGAATAAACTGGTGTATGATACTCCCTTAAATAAATTTGAGTACAAGATTATACACGAAGAGTCACCGGATAAACGAGGAATAGATGTGGCAATGCTTTATCGTCCTGATTTATTTACTCCCCTGTTTTATAAAAATATCAAAATACAGTTTCCTTTTGATACAGCTTCACGTACACGTGATATTCTTTATGTGAAAGGGCTGGTATATGACACTGACACTATCCATTTTTTTGTTAATCACTGGCCATCAAAGTATGGTGGCTTAATGGCTACCAAGCCTAAGCGGGCTTTTGTAGCTTCCGTATTGAAATCACAGGTAGATTCTTTATTTAATATGTCTGATTCGATAAAAATATTCATTATGGGAGATTTTAATGATGAACCTTACGATGAAAGCGTTGTAAATCATTTGGGTGCAAAGCCTGATACAAGCGAATTTAAGCCAAATGAGCTTGTTAATCTCATGGCAGGGATTTATAAAAAAGAGAAGATCGGAACTCTTAAATATCAGGGACAGTGGAATGTTCTGGATCAATTTATTGTTTCAGGGTCATTAGTGAATAATAGTAAAGGTATAGCTATTTCAGCCGAAGGACCTCAAATTTTCCATCCTCAATATCTATTGGAGGAGGACGATAAATATACAGGTAAAAAGCCTTTCAGGACATATACAGGAATGAAATACAATGGAGGTTTCAGCGATCATTTCCCGGTTTACGTTGATTTGGAGATTATAATAATTCCGGCCAACAAGTAATAGTAAAACTGGTATTTCTAAACCGTTTTACTTCTGAAATATACTGAGATTCAGTCAGATGTTTTCAGTATTTTACTTTTTTTTAAGATAAATAATTATTTTTCGTATATTTGCACACTATTTTCCTTAAAACCCTGGTTAGATGTTGTATGTAGTAATTTTTCTATTGATTAATTATATTGCTGTTATTATTTATAAAGTCAGCAAAACCAACAGGATACGACGCAAGCTTAAAGTTGGAGAT
>JAOZLR010000235.1 GCA_029934735.1 Bacteroidales bacterium | reverse complement strand
GGAGCTGCATCTGCCATTTCGCGGGCAGTTTTCCTGATAACAGATGGTTCGATGGTTGTGATTCCATAAGCCCATTCAGGAGTCATATCTTTAACGTGTTCCTTCAGCAAATCAAAACCAAAAGTGTATTTCTCAACATATTCCTTATTATACCTCTCTTCATAAACTAAAACATGTATCCAGGCAAGAAGCAGTGCAATATCGGTTGCAGGTTTAATTGGTAGCCAATATTTCGACTTGCTTGCAGCAGTTGATAATCTCGGGTCAACTGTTATGATAGTTGCTCCGCGGTCAATAGCCTCTGACATTTCCTGAACCTGCCCGTTGTGCATATTTTCACCAATATGAGAACCAATAAGTACAAGACATTTGGTATCTCTTATGTCTGTTGGTTCGGGTGAGCCTACTGCCTCGCCAAATGTTGCAATCCAGCCTGTTTCACGCGGCCCGCGACATTGTGCAAATGAGGGAGCTGCAATATTTTCAGAACCAAATGCTTTGAGCAGTGTACCGAAATATTTGCCACCTGAACCATGATTAAAGAGAGCTACACACTCAGGACCATGTTCTTTTGCTACCTCTTTCAGACGTTTGGCTGTGTACTCAAGAGCTTCTTCCCACGAGGCCTCTCTGAAAACCTGTTTACCATCTTTCTCTTCCCGAATTAATGGAGTTTTTAGTCTGTCTTCATCATTATACATGCCAACACCTCCTGTACCTCTGGGGCAAAGTCTTCCGTTGCAATGTGGGTCTTCTTCATTACCAAGAATTTTTTTGATATTTCCTTCTTTGTCCACATAGGTCCAGCCTGCACATTTCCAAAAACAAACTTCGCAGTAGGTTGGATAACGTTTTAGCTCGGTGTCGCTGACAGGTTCGGATTCTTTGCCTGCAAACGCTTTGCCAACTCCGTTCCAGTTTAGAACGCTAAGTCCGAGTGCAGCAGCTCCTGTTCCTGCTGTGGAGATTTTAATGAAATCTCGTCTTGTCGTCATTGATATTAATTTTATATAAAATAAGCTACATATGTATATAAGTTCAGGCAAAATTAATTACTTTTTTGTAAAAAAATCCAATTTAGAAGAGATTTTAAATAGTGTAAAAATCATTGAAAAACAATTCAATACAAGCATTATCTTATTTTAGTAAAAATGGATGACTATTGTAAATATTTGAAAATGAGGCAAATAAAATTGTTATTTAGACAGGTTATAAATTTCTGTTTTTTATGATAAATGTTAGTTTTATTTGACGGAAAAAGTCGTGCATACTTCTCATGTATTATAAGATTTTATATCATCCCTTTTCCCTCTGCCATTGCCGCAGCGTAGCTTGCGCCTCCGCTAAAGCTACGGCAACACACGGATGGGATTAGTAATGGCAATTGTAGGGATGGATGGTTTGCACTGGGTGTTCCGTGCCGAAATTTCGGTATTAACACAGGCTGGCGCAAAAATTTTCGTATTGAAAAATGATTTGTAATTTTGACGCTCACTGATAAATCGAATTGGATAAAAAAAATAAAATATCACGAAAGGATTTTCTCCGATATATATGGGTGGCAGTAGCTGCTCCTTTTATCTTTATGTGGGGTATGTCTGTTAAAAGATACAGGGAAGCGGGCACTAAAACCCAAGTTAGGATTACCGATGATATTCCCAACGGAATTTCATTCTATGATGAAGTTGTTATTTCAAAACAAGCGGGAGATATTAAGGCCTTTTCAGCACATTGTACACATCTGGGCTGTGTAATAAACAGTGAGGAGAACGGAGAAATGATATGTCCCTGTCATGGTTCCAGGTTCGATGTGAATGGAAAGCCGACAAAAGGACCGGCAGTCGAGAGGTTACGGCAGTTGAGGTTTGAACGGCAGGATGGAGAAATAGTAATTGAGGTTTAAGTGTTTTTCCCCCTCTCCTTGAGGAGAGGGTCAGGGTGAGGTGTTTATAAATTAGGAATTACAATAAATGGCAGATAATTTTAATAAAATAAAATCCTTAATCATTTATGATACCTATGGTGCCATTGCGAGTGCTGCATTCCTGATTTGTGCTGTAAGCGGGATTTTTCTTGCAATTCCTTATGATATTTCAACACCCTATGAGTCGATAGGAGAAATGTTAATAGTAAATCCTTTTGCTGTTTTTTTTCGCAATGCTCATTACTGGAGTGCCCAGCTTTTTCTAATATTTACTCTACTCCATATATGGGATCATCTAAAGCAGTCAGGAGAGAAAAAGGTCAGGCCGGGTGTGTGGCTTCGATTGGTGATTTCAGTACTGGTGGTGTTTTTTGTGATGATTACCGGCTTTATCCTGAAAGCTGATGCTGATGCTTTTCAGGCCAGGCAAATTATGGAAAGCCTCATTGAGAAAATTCCTTTCGTTGGTAATCTGCTTGCTTTTTCATTGCTTGGGCAGGGGAAAGACCTTCAGCTTATTTATGTTCATCATATTGCAACTGCTACCATCTTTTTAGTGGTTATAATCATTGAGCATTCAAAAACTATTTGGAGTAAGGGAGCTACATTTCTTTATACATTACTTATTGTTTCAGTATTAAGTTTTTTCTTTCAGGCGCCATTGAGCGATAATTTGAGCCGGGTTATGAAAGGCCCGTGGTATTTTGTCGGATTGCAGGAAATACTTCACTGGCTTAGTTCTCCGGGATTTTCATTAGTGCTTGTTTTTAGTTTCCTTTTCATTTTATATCTACTTCCCCGTATGTCGGAAAGGAAATCTCAAATATTGAAAAAGCTGATACTCTATACATTCTATTTATATATGGTCTTAACTATTGTAGGTTATTTTTTTCGTGGAGAAAACTGGGAGTGGCGTACTCCCTGGGATGGAAAGCGGACGGACTATTTTGATCCTAAACCGATTCTGTTCGGTGAGAATTATTTTGAAATCCCTGAAAAGGGAATACCCACTATTAATGGCCGAAAGGAGAGTTGTATGATTTGCCACATAGATGTGGAAGGTTTCTCTCCGGCACATAATCCTAAGGCAATTGGCTGTGTGTCGTGTCATGGCGGAGACTCTTTTTCAGCAGACAAAGACAGAGCACACAGGAATATGACGGTGATTCCCGGGAATCTTTCCGATTCAAAAAGAAGTTGCGGCACAACCAATTGTCACCCCGACATTACAGAACGAGTTGACCGTGCTTTGATGAACACATTAAGTGGTATGATTACAGTTGACCGTTTTGTTTTTGGCGAATCGGATTCACTTTCAATATTGAATGATGTCCATCATCTTGGAAACTCCGCAGCCGATGAGCATCTTAAAAATCTATGCGTTATCTGCCATCTTGGAAACCCTAAAGCCGAGACCGGCCCCATAACTGAACTTTCAAGAGGCGGAGGTTGTAATGCCTGCCATCTGAACTATAATGAAAAAGCCATGTTATCGCACTCACTGTATCAAGAAAATAATGGAACAGATACTGCAAATCAAAAAGTTCATCCATCACTGACTTTACAAGTTACAAATGACCATTGCTTTGGATGCCACAGCAGGTCAGGCAGGATTTCAACAAATTATGAAGGCTGGCACGAAACACAATTAACAGCAGATGATATTTCTGATAGTTCCGGTTTCCGGGTATTGGAAGATGAAAGGGTTTTTACACATCTGAGTGAGGATGTGCATCACAAGGCCGGGCTTGATTGTATTGACTGTCATAACTCCTATGAAGTTATGGGAGATGGTAAATTGTATGCTCATGAAGAACAGCAGGTAAAAATCAAATGCGAGGACTGCCATTTTGATAAATTGCCGGAAACAATGGGGTTCCGTGAGTTGGATAATGAGTCTAAATTGATTTTCAGTTTGAAGGGATGGGACTCTGAAGGCAGGCGGTTTATTAAGGGAGGTGAGTCCGGAATAGCTCTGGTAAATACTTTTGTTAATTATATGGATTCGGCATTTATGATTAGTAAAAATTCAGGAAATATTTTCAAGCTTAATGCACCTTCTGAAAAGTGTACTCATAATGGAGTACATGAGGATGTGAGTTGCAGTGCCTGCCACACGGCCTGGGCGCCGCGTTGCATCGGATGTCATAATGTTTATGAGCCAGAAACCGAAGGATATGATATGTTTGCCAACAGATTTAAAAAGGGAACCTGGGTTGAATACACAGGTGAATATCTGGCGATGGCTCCAACCCTGGGTGTTTTTGATGATGAAAAAGGAAGAAACATCAAACCTGCTGTTCCGGGAATGATAATGACGATTGACAGAGGCAGTTATAAAAATCAGGAAGAAGGAGAACCTCTCCTGTTTCATCGATTGTATGCTCCTGCCGAACCGCATACCATTATTAAAGAGGGGAGAAGTTGCAAATCCTGTCATAACGATCCTGTAGCTTTAGGATATGGTGAAGGTAAATTGGATTATTTGATTAGTAACCAAAAGGGGAGGTGGGTTTTTAATTCTAAGTATGAAAGCAATAAGATTGACGGACTGCCAGAAGATGCCTGGATACCGTTTGATTTTACTGATAATAGAGAATATTACAAAGATATTTTCTCTCACTCAACACGTGATAATTTCCGTCCTTTCACAATTGAAGAGCAAAAACGAATGTTGACTGTGGGAGCTTGCCTGACTTGTCA
>JAOZLR010000234.1 GCA_029934735.1 Bacteroidales bacterium | reverse complement strand
CTACAAGTTTTTAAACACTCTGGCAAGAGAAACTCCCGGGGCATCAACAGAAAGGTCAAGGAAATATCCGAAAGGGGTTTGATAAACCTCATATCCTGTATCTTCGAGCCTTTTCTGAAGCTTATCGAAAAAGGCTTTTGTAAAACCCGGCTCAGCTTTGCTCTCCGAAAGGTGGGCAAATGAGTGCAATATGATCCTTTTAGTATTATTTTTCCCTGCAATCCATTTCAGGTTTTTCAATGTCTTCTTTAAAACATTATTCTCATTTTCAATATCTGATTCTTCGGCATGGATAAAGGCTACCTGGGCATCCAGAAACTCTCTGCCTTTTTCTATTACTTCTACATCCACAAGAGTTTTTATGGTTGGGTTGTATGCAAACCTGTCCATATAGATCATTAACAGTTTCATATCTTCACATTTAATTTATATTTTGTCCTTTTTTGCTGAAATTACTACAAAACTTCCGTCACCATATCCTGGCTTAAAATCCTGAACTTCATTTACGTCTTCAAGATTTCCAAAAACCGTCTGAACGATCTTGGATTTTTTAAAACCATTTGTTTTAAGCAAAGATAGAAGTTCTTCAGTTGAAAAGAAGACGGCATCTTTATAAAAAAGACTCCTCTCCTTCATCTTCTGATACTCCTTCCCGACCTTACTGTTTTTATCGACAAAAGCCAATATGAAATGTCCGTCACGCATAAGGACTCTGTTAACCTCCCGGATTGCTGTTGCAGGATTATCGACAAAGCAGATTGTTGTTACCATTAAAGCAAAATTGTAAGAACTATCTGGCAAAGGTAATTCTTCCGCAATTCCGGTTATCACATTCAGCCCTCTTTTCTTTGCAAGCCTGATCATAGAATCTGAAGGATCAACACCATCTGAAATGCCGAGTGGCTTTGCAAAAAGTCCGCTTCCAATGCCAATTTCTATCCCTTTACCCTGTTTCGGAATGAAATGTTCAATGGCTTTCAGTTCCGACTTATAAACAGCATCATTCCTGATGAACCACTGCTCATAAAGGTCTCTGTTCTCATCAAACGGTTTTGTCTTTGCCATATTTTCTCATATTGAGCCTTTAATAAATCTCAAAAGTAATCAGATAATAAATGCAAAAATAAAAAAAGCCTCCCAAACGGAAGGCTTTTCATATCAATTAATGATTGCTATCTGATAACAACCTTTTTATTTACACTGCCTGAATTGTTAGACAGGTTTAGAATGTAAACTCCTTTGGCAAATGATGAAACATCAATGCTGTTTGAGTAGTTTCCTGAGAAGTTGTCCGAATTATCTTCATACACAACTTCGCCTGTTATTGACATCAGTTTTACTGTAAAAGATTGTACCCTGTCTGTCTTAAAGTTAACATTAAGAATATTGTTTGCCGGATTTGGGAATATGTTCAGCATACTGATTCCGTCAATCTGTTCTTTAACGCCAACATTTCCAATCTCCCAATCGGCTGACCAGCCCGGAGCGTTGAATATACCATCAGACTTAAAAATAAGGAACATCTTACCACTGGCGGCAAAAACCGGTTCGGGCATATTTCCTGACGTATATTCGCCTGATAGCTCAGCAAGTAGCTGATTGTTAGATGCGTCATATATTTCTAATACGTCACCCTCTTCGGTGTTGAATTCAGTAAATGTTAAAGTTAGATCTGCTGCATTAATCGGGGCAATTTTCCACATACAGTTTGATCCGTTATTATACCAGAAGTTGCCGCTTCCATCAGTGATCGTTCCTGTTTGTTCCTCAAAAGTTACCAAAGAACCACAATATGCAGGAAGGGCACTTTCATATTCTATTTGCCATCCTGCACTGGTTGTAGCATTACCATCAGCAACAAATGTTACAAGAACCTGGTTGCTTGTTGATGAAATTGTACCCGGAGGTAAAGTTGTTCCTGAATATGTTCCTAAGACGGCAGCATCGGTTGTAGGTCCGTCGTATATAGTTACAACATCGTTAGGGTCTGTATCGAATTTTTTGAAATTGATTTTAATATATGAAACAGAATCCTGATTTGTTTGAGTATTTATTAACCAACTGCAATCGGCATTTTGGTTATAATTTTCTGCCGGGCCGCTTCCATCTTCAAAGCTACCTACAAGACTTGTTTTCTCGTTACCCTGGCTGCATCCATAAGGGTAGTTATCACCCGGGACGAAATTCATCACCATTGACTGCATGGATGTAAATCCACCGGCATTGGTTATGAGATACCATCCGTTTCCTGAGCCGCTCCAGCCAAAGTTGAAATGGTATGTGTCGTCACCAGAATGCTGGCCGTCAACCACAAAAGCATGACCACCTGAAGTGCTTTGACCTCCATAATACAAAGGGCAATTATCTTCAAGTTCATTATTCATCAGGTTTTTCCAGGTTGAAAGGTTGTAGCTTGATCTCTGTTTGTATGCACAAGTATTAGAATACTTAAAATAATATTTTAATGCGAAAGGAACTTCATCACTATAAGCTCCAGAACCATCAGGGTCATACATCATATCAACCGAAACTCCGGTATGAAAGCCAATGAGAGCCATTGGATAATTGTATTTTGAGTCTGAGTTGTCAACCATCTCATCCCATTCATAAGTTGTTTCTCCAAAGTTTGCATAAATAGTTCCGTAAGGAGACCAGGTATAAGAATGTTCATGTTGTCCCTGTTGTGGATATCTCCAGTAAAACATTATTTGAGACATTGCGGTAGCAACACATCCAACGTAAACATATCCACCAGGCCCTTCATTATCCTCAGGGCACAAAAAATTATAAGGATGGTCCTGATTCCATGTGCTGGTGAGCAGAGGTTCAACATCCTTTCCTCCTTTTTGAGGTGAGAATTGTGCAGGATTAAAAGAGATAAGCTCGTCCCATTGTTGTTTAATATCAGAAGTGGCTTCAATTTTATTATCTCTGAGATATTGAATGTGCTCAGTATATTCATCCAAAATTCCGCTGAAACCTTCCGGTTGATTTTGTGAAGGGTAGGGCCTGTCAGGAGCATAACCTAATACAGGTTCAATAGCATCCTCTGCAGCAATCAGGATAAATCCATATCCTGAAAAGTTAAAAGCATAAATTGCTTCTTCGCCATTAGTTTTAATAAAAAACTGATCAGTTATTTGTAGTTCATCATAACTGACTGGCTGGGAGTAAGTGTTTAGTTTCTGAAAGTAGGCATTTTTGGCAACAGCCTTCGCCTCTTTGAGTTCAACGTTTTCGGCAAAAAGGAATCCTGCAAAGGAAATGAGCAGGAGACTAAGTAATAATCGTTTCATAAATGTTTGTTTTTAAGATTTAATCTGCGCAAAGATAAATAAAGTTCAAAATATCAACGTCTTTTTATTTAAATAGTTACTAATTAATTGACAAATGATGTTTTTAATAGGTTGCAAATTATTATTTTCGCAGATGATTTTAAACGAATACTATGACTATTTTAATTAGAAATATTAAAAAGCTGGTTCAAATTGAGAATAACCCTGTTTTAAAGCGGTCAGGAAAAAAGATGTCAGAATTGAACTCAATCGACAATGCATATCTACTGATAAGTGATGAAAAGATTACCGGATTTGGTACTATGGCTGAGCTGCCGGCAAACGTAAGTGAAGGTGCAGAAGTAATAGATGCAACCGGGAAGATGGTTTTCCCTTCCTTTTGCGATTCGCATACTCATCTTGTTTATCCGGCAAGCCGTGAAATAGAATATGTTGATAAAATAAAAGGTTTGAGTTATGAAGAGATTGCTGAAAGGGGTGGCGGAATTCTGAACTCGGCAAAATTGATGGCTGAGATATCGGAAGATGAACTGTATGAAGATGCGATGAAAAGGCTTAACGAAATTATTTCATACGGAACAGGAGCAGTTGAGATTAAAAGCGGTTATGGCCTTACAACTGAAACCGAACTGAAGATGTTGCGCGTTATTAAGCGGTTGAAAGAAAACTCTCCTTTAACAATAAAATCAACTTTTCTTGGGGCTCATTCTATTCCTGCAGAATATCGCGGAAAGCAGTCGGAATATGTTGACATTGTTATTAATGAGATGCTGCCACAAGTTGCTGCTGATGATCTTGCCGAATTTATTGATGTGTTTTGCGACCGTGGCTTTTTTACAGTTGAAGATACCGAGCGCATTCTGATGGCAGGTCTTAAATACGGACTGCGTCCTAAAATTCATGCCAATGAGCTGGATTATTCAGGTGGAATACAGGCTGGTGTGAAATATGGGGCACTGTCAGTTGATCATCTCGAATATACTGGTGATGAAGAGATCCAGACATTGCTAAAATCTGGTACAATGCCTACAATTCTACCCGGTGCAGCTTTTTTTCTTGGGATGATTTATGCTCCTGCACGTAAAATGATTGATGCCGGACTTCCGGTTGCTATGGCAAGTGATTTCAATCCCGGCTCATCACCTTCTGGAAATATGCAGCTTATTCTTTCGATGGCGAGTATTCTTTATCGTCTCACACCGGAAGAGGCTATAAATGCAGTTACACTGAATAGTGCTTATGCAATGGGTGTTAGCGATCAACTCGGAACCATTGCAATTGGGAAAAAGGCAAATGTTTTTATCACAACTGAAATACCAACAATAGAATATATGCCCTATTACTATGGAGCCAATAAGGTGGAACG
>JAOZLR010000233.1 GCA_029934735.1 Bacteroidales bacterium | reverse complement strand
TGGCAATCCAAACTGAATCTGCCGTTAGCTGATTTGCTTCAGACCACATCACCGGGGATTTGTATAGAAAAATTGTGGAATCAGCAAAACTATATACCAACGAATCGCACATACCCTGCAAATCTTTTCGGAAAAATTTTGCATGATGATATGCCAGTATTGACTCTATATTTTGAGCTGAATCAAAAAGCATCCAAAGTGTATCGGAATGTAAAAATAGCGAATCTTTCTGATCAACCATAATTGCAAGGGCACTATCTGTAACAAAAGAATAACCGGCCCTCTTCTTAAATTCACCATAATTGCCAAGAAGCATCATCTTATTTATTGTATCCGTCATAACGACATTTCCTTTTGCAATCCCGAAATCATTATCACGTTCATAATAAAGACTATCAGCTTCAAGTTTTTGCTCTTTCGTGATTATATAGGAATTTATCCTGAAAAATGATTTATCCTTTTCTGTATCGTACCAACCATTTTCGCAATAAATCAAATTGGAATCACTCACAATCGTCGTAGGTGCAAAGAAAAAGGATGTTTTGGTGGTGGTATTATACATCATTGAATCTGAATTCATTGTGTATTTTTCGTTTATCAAAACAACACTATCACTAAAATAGGCTTCATTTCTATCCGTATAAAAGTATCCTTTTTGGCTAGTAAGTTGATTGGCCGTATCCACAATTTTTCCACCCGTTAAATACCACGCAACTTTTGTATTTCTGTTATACCAAAGATGCTTTGTAAATAAAGTGGCTTTTTTTTCAACGAGGCGAACATTTTCATCCAGTTCGGCAATCCGTGTATTGCCATTATAATTCAGCCAGTTACTATAAATATTCAGGGTATCCGAAACCTTAACACGAACATTCCCAAAACCTTCAAAACTATTTGTTTCATCATTAAGGTATGCACTGTCGCAATACAAATAGGTACTATCATGTTTTAGAATGACATTACCGATTAATCGTTGGATTTTATCACCAATACGATTATCATGCTTCCATTCATCAGCCTTAATCAATTTCACCCTGGCCTTTTCTTGAGAAAGCACAGAAATACCATGGAAAAGAAAAACCGTAAAAACCAGATATTTTAAAAACCTGACAGATGCCATAATTATTCTAAAAAATATTCTCTGTAAAAATAACACTAATTCTGAGACCTTTGCATGGTAAAAACACTATAAGTTGCTGAATTTCTGAATAAAATAGCAATAATAATCACTTAGATTTTTATTACAAATTCGTTTTTCGCACGTACCTTTTGCTCTACCTCTTCGTTGAAATAATTTTTTAAATCCTCATCAACAAGAAGTTAACTGTGTTACAAAAAAATATTCCGCCTCAAGCTGAACCAAAATATTTCGCCTTGCAAAGGTCTCATTCTGAGGGAATGGCTTCGTTCTCGTTTTTTTTTGCAAAAAAAAACAGCAAATAAATTTGCTGTTTTTAATTTCATTATGCCTGTGCTGCAGGTCCTCCTAAATTCAGAGGAAAATGCTCAGCTTCCGGAACTTTAATCTCCCCATGCAATCGTTCAAACTTAACAATATTATCTTTCAAAGCTTTAAACAATCTTTTTGCATGTTGTGGAGTAAGAATTATTCTTGACTTCACTTTTGCCTTGGGAGAACCTGGCATCATTTTAATAAAATCAACAATAAATTCAGAATGAGAATGTGTAATTATTGCCAAATTGGAATAAATACCTTCTGCCATTTCCTCACTTAATTCGATATTGATTTTATTTTTTTGTTCTTGATCTTTCATAGTAAACTATTATTAATAAGATACAATCTATTCAGTTGTTATATCAGCATGTGTGGCAGAATCTTCCACTATATCCACTACTTCAACTTCCTCTTTGGCAGCAATAAGTGCTTCATATTCATCCTTGGAACCAACAATGAGATTTCCATACTCGCGTAAGCCTGTACCGGCAGGAATTAAATGTCCGACAATTACATTTTCTTTCAATCCCTGAAGTCCATCCCTCTTAGCATTAATTGAAGCCATAGTAAGCACTTTTGTTGTCTCCTGGAAAGAAGCGGCAGAGATAAAACTATTTGTCTGCAAGGAAGCTTTTGTAATCCCCTGAAGCACCTGACGTGCAGTTGCTGGTTGTGCATCCCTTGATTCAATTAATAATTTATCCTTTCTTTTCAATTGAGAATTCTCCTCTCTAAGTTTCCTTGCACTAACAATCATTCCAGCTTTATACAAAATGGAATCTCCAGACTCAACAACTACTTTTTTACCAAAGACCTCATCATTTTCTTCCATAAAGTTAATTTTATTTACCAGTTCACCCTCCAGGAATTTAGTATCACCCGGATCAGCTACTTCAACTTTACGCATCATCTGCCTAACAACAACTTCGAAATGCTTATCATTGATTTTCACACCTTGCAATCTGTAAACTTCCTGGATTTCATTTACAATATATTCCTGAACCTTCATTGGCCCCTTAATAGCAAGGATATCAGCAGGAGTCATTGCTCCTTCAGACAAGGAAGTCCCAGCCTTTACATAGTCATTTTCCTGGGCTAAAATCTGCTTTGACGTGGCAATCAGGTATTTCTTCTGTTCTCCGGTTTTCGAAGTAATAATTACTTCCCTGTTTCCTCTTTTCAATTTCTTCCCAAAAGAAACAACACCATCAATTTCAGCAACTTTAGCAGGATCAGATGGATTTCTTGCCTCGAATAACTCGGTTACCCTTGGCAGACCTCCCGTGATATCACCAGATTTTCCAATGGCTCTTGGAATTTTCACCAAAACATCACCGGCTTTCAGTTTTGAACCTTCTTCTACAATAATATGTGCCCCAACAGGAATATCATATGAACGAATTTCCTCATTTGTCTTTGACAAAATTTTAATAGAAGGATTCTTTGTTTTCTGACGAGACTCGACAATCACTTTATCATGATATCCCGTTTGTTCATCGGACTCAACTCTGAAAGTAAGTCCTTCAATGATATTTTCAAACTTTGCTTTTCCACCAAATTCCGAAAGGATAACTGCATTATAGGGATCCCATTCAGCAATTTTATCTCCTTTCTTAACCACTCCCTCTTTGATAAACAATTTTGCTCCGTAAGGAATATTACCCGACATGAGTACAACACCTGTTTTCTTATCTGTAATTCTTAGTTCGGCAGAACGGCCTATAACCACATTGAATTTTTTCTTTTCAGAATCAACATATTCAACCACCCTTAATTCTTCAATTGAAAGACGACCATCAAATTTGGCTAAGATTGTTGACGAAACCGCAACATTAGAAGCAGTACCCCCAACGTGGAAAGTTCTTAATGTAAGCTGAGTACCCGGCTCCCCAATTGACTGAGCAGCAATAACTCCAACAGCTTCACCTTTTTGAACCATACGCCCCGTTGCAAGGTTACGACCATAACATTTGGCACACACACCTCTTTTTGCCTCACAAGTAAGAACCGATCTAATCTCAACCTGTTCAATGGGAGATTCATCTATTATTTTACAAGTTATCTCATTTAATTCTTCACCTACACCAATAATCAATTCATTGGTCAGCGGATGATAAATATCATGAAGAGTAACCCTTCCTAAAATCCTGTCGTAAAGGCTTTCAACTTCTTCTTCATTTTTCTTCAAAGCAGTTGTTGTTAAACCTCTCAATGTTCCGCAATCACGCGTATTGATTACAACATCTTGTGAAACATCAACAAGCCTACGAGTTAAGTAACCAGCATCAGCAGTTTTAAGCGCTGTATCAGCCAAACCTTTACGTGCTCCGTGAGTTGAAATAAAATACTCAAGAACCGAAAGACCTTCCTTAAAGTTAGCTAAAATCGGATTTTCAATAATTTCTCCACCAGTAGCACCTGATTTCTGCGGTTTCGCCATTAGTCCCCTCATTCCTGAAAGCTGACGAATTTGTTCCTTAGAACCCCTTGCACCTGAATCAAGCATCATATAAATAGGGTTGAAACCCTGCTTATCCTTTTTCAGTGTATTCATCAAGGTTTGAGTAAGTTTGGAATTAGTATGGGTCCAGATATCAATAATTTGATTGTACCTTTCATTGTTTGTAATGAAACCCATATTATAGTTGTTCCTTACTTCGTCAACCTCTTCATTTGCACTACTAATAAGTTCTTCCTTAATGTCGGGGATAATAACATCTCCAAGGTTAAAAGAAAGTCCACCTTCAAATGCCATTTTAAATCCAAGATCTTTAATGTCATCCAGGAAATTAGCAGTTCTAGCAGTTCCGGTTACTTTCAACACATCACCAATAATATCACGAAGGGCCTTTTTCGTTAGTACACTGTTAATATAGCCATACTCTTCAGGAACAATCTGGTTAAACAGAACCCGTCCTACAGTAGTTTCAATCATTTTTGTAACAGGCTTTCCATCCTCTACATCATTGAGCTTACACTTAATTATTGCGTGCATATCAACCCGGCCTTCATTGAAAGCTATAATGACTTCCTCTGGCCCATAAAATACACCGCCTTCACCTTTCATTATATGCTCAGGAATACTTTTCCTTGATTTTGTAATATAATACAACCCAAGAATCATATCCTGGGACGGTACAGTAATAGGTGCACCATTGGCCGGATTTAATATATTGTGTGAAGCAAGCATCAGCATTTGAGCTTCAAGAATTGCAGCATTTC
>JAOZLR010000232.1 GCA_029934735.1 Bacteroidales bacterium | reverse complement strand
TCAACAGATATGCGAAGATTTTCGACAACAAGATTTGCCATATTGATTATTTTTTAATCAGACAAAGTTAGAGAAAAAAAGGATAGTTATAGATAAAAATTTAAAACAGAAAATATACTGAAGAGATAAAAAATGACCATAATGCAATGGAGAGGCTCATATAAAGAAGTGTGCTTTTTCTTTTTGAATAGTATTTTTGAGCAAGGAAGGCTCCTATTGGTATTGAAAGCAGTATTGGTGTAAGTATTATAATACCGAGGTATCCGTATTTTCTCCTAAGTTTAATAAGGTTCCTGCTTTTTGAGGAAAATTTCTTTTTTCTATCCGGAGCTTCGCAATTGAGTATCCTTTTTGCCTGATCAACACTTTTCCCTGTGAACCCAGCAAAAATCAGAGGGCAGAATTTATTGTATTGCCTGATAAGCCACCTGCTGAAAAAGAAGAAAAAGAGAATTCCGAGAATTCCGCCGACAGATGTTATCAGAATGGTTTGAAAGTAGTTATAACCATATCCAACCGAAATCAGAGGTGCAAAAAAGAATTTTATACCGCTAAGTAATAGTATTTGCAATAGTTTAAAAACTTTAATCCCGGTTATTATGATCATTTACTTTTAGTTTTACAATTTAGTATTTCAATTTCAAACATACGAATTTTTAAAATATTTGTTCCCAAATAATGCTCTATAAGATCAACACATAAAGAGTATTAATTATTGTAGTAATGTAACAAAATATTTCAGGAAAAGGTTGCAGGTAAAATCCTAAAGATTTATTTTATTTCCAAAAGCAAGGTCTCCGGCATCGCCGAGGCCGGGGACAATATATGCCTGAGCCGTAAGTTCATCGTCAATAGCTCCAAGCCAAAGGGTTATATTCCTCATAGGCAGATTCTTACGAACATAGTCAACACCTTCTGAACTTGAGATAGCACATACAAGGTGAACGTAGGAAGGTGTTCCATAGGTCATAAGTTCTTTATAAGTCTTAACCAGCGAAAACCCTGTTGCAAGCATAGGGTCGGCAAGAATCAAAACTTTCCCGTCAAGTTCAGGACTTGTTGAATATTCAATTTTAATTGTGAACCCGACATTCTTCTCTACTTTTCGATACGCTGAGACAAAAGCATTATCCGATTTATCGAACACATTCAATAATCCGTTATGCATAGGAAGACCCGCCCGTAATATTGATGCAATTACAGGAGACTCTTTAAGAAGCGGAACGGTTGCTGTTCCAAGAGGAGTAACCACCTCCTTGTCCTCATATTCAAGAGTTTTACTGATCTCGTAACCGACAATTTCACTGAATTTTTCCAGATTTCGTCTAAACCGCATTCTGTCCTTTTGAATATTAACATCACGCAGCTCAGCAATAATCTGGTTTAATATTGAGGTGTTCTTATTTAAAACTTTTAGCATAGAGATTAAATTTCTGGATTAATTATCTGATTACATTCTCCTGCAAAATAACATATAAAAATTTTAAAATGCAAAATATTTAAAAACAGAAACTATTAATATTTTTTGATTTTTTTCACAATATCAACTCCGAGTCTCACAAGCAAGGGTAGCCGGTTAATATTAAGATGCGGATATGTTACCTCTTTCGAGCCAAAGCTTTTGTAAAACCGGGCAAGATTAGGGTCATTTGAGCCTTCAAAGTCAAGAGTGAGATTTTTTTGTGAATTATCTCTAATGAAACTGTCAATGATCAATGGCATTGCAGCGGTCTGTTTCCCCTCATCACTATTTCCTGAAAAAAGAAAAATTGCTTTTCCTCTGCTCTTTATAAAAATAGATCCGGCAATCAGGTCATTAGTTTCAGAAAATGCACCGTAAGTTTGCATCACACCTTTATAAATTCCAAGATAGGTTAATCTCCTCAATTTAATATAGTCACTCTCTTTCAGGTTTTTAATATCTCTCCCCCTGTTTTCCCTGAATAATGCAATAACCTCATCGGGCTTAACATTTTTCATAACTGATATTCCCGACTTTTCTGCTTTTTTCAGATTGCGCTTCAGATTTGTGGAGTATTTTTTGAAATTATTTTCGTGTGAGTCAATAAGGTCAAGCAAATGTGTCAGCCAGGGTTTTATGGAATATTTCTCAGGGTCAACCTTGTTTAGCGAGTTAAGATTGATTTCCATAAACCTGAACTTAGAGGGAATGGAGTTTAAAAAAGTCTCAACAATATTCTCCGAAAGAACTCCTTTTGAGAAAATGCCAAGCTGCTGTGTAAACGGTGGTTGGAATAAGTAATTAATCCCCCATTTTTTATTTCCTGTCAGAGGGAAGACTCTCTCATAATCATCTTCAACCAGAGCATCCCAGTCTTCTGCAACAACATCAAGATACCAGGAAAAAGCATATACCAGGCCATTAAAAGATTCCTTAATACAGTTATCCCATTTCTTTCTGTCTATTTCATCATTTGTCAGGTAGTTTATCATAACAACTGTTACGGTAATGCTTCTATTATCATATCCTCATAAACTTTGTCCCAGCCAAGCCATCGACCAGTATTACTGAGAGATTCATTGTGCCAGAGTGAGATGAATGTTCCATTTACAGCTTTCACTTCGTCAATCAGTGGCTTAATAAGTGTCATTGCTTTACTGGCATTCACATCCATATAGTCTCTTAATGTTCCTTCCATAAATGTAAACGGGTGTACTCGAAGTTTAGTTTCAGTATCCATATCAAGGTCGAAAAAATTAAACGAACTACAGATACTTGCTCTGAAACCCGGCTGAGCGGCATATCCCATTGAATAGTCATCCAAAATATCAAGGTTGATCAGATTACGATATGTTATCGGTAAATCAAGTTTCAGGAAATGCTGACGACTTTTTGTAATCTCCCTGTTAAGTACTTTTGAGAGCATTTCGACCTCCTGTTTAAGTTTTGAAGAGTCATCATTTGAGCCATAAGAAGGATGGATGCCAACAGCAGCATAATCGGCAAGTGCCTTTATTAACCTTTGAAATTTAAGATTCCTTACCGGGATGTTTTTGTCATTCAGACCATATTGCGCAAAAAGAATAAAATATATAGGCTTAAGTTTATATTTTTTCTGAAGATGAAGTTGATATACATATGTATCGAATGGGTCTTTTTGTAACCCTAAAATAACTTTTGTCCTCTCTGAAATGGCTTCAAAGTCAAGATCCAAAAATGAATTAAAGTAACCGCCGGCTGTTCTGAACAGTCCTTTCTGAAGGTACGACCAGGCAGCATCAATATCAATAGTAGGAATAAACTCATATTTTGTTCCGGGAAAAGAGAATCCGGGAAATTTTTGTTTCAGAATATCTCCAATTTTTAAAGCCCAGATATTAATAAGTGGCTTTTGTAGAAAGTTCTTTTCATAGGCAAGGCTTTCCGACGACTGAAAACGTCCATATTTATCTTTCCGGTGCGGAAGGTACTCTTCGTATCTGGAAACAAGGTAAAAAGCCGCCGTAAAAAAATCGAAAGGCAATGCTGAATCTTTGTTATACACAGGGAAAAAAGCAGGCAAATCGTCAAATTCGTTGAAAGATATTTCCTGGGTGGAAATGCCGCGCTCAAAAAGTAATTTACTGGAAGCAAAGAAAAGCTCATCGCCAATCCTCTCATTAGTATAAGACAACTTCACCCCATCAAAAGATTTGAAATACTCCTCGTTTGTAGTAAGCTCAATATCCACTCCCAATAACTCCTTAATCATCAGATTAAAGATGTACTTGATACGGTTTGTTATTTTATGTGTGTATATTAAAATCATTCTCTTTAATAATTTGTTGAATCATTAAATCTGCTTACAATACAATTATTCCAAAATTCCACCGCGCCCCTTAATTCCCTGAAGGGGAGAATCAACCGCACATTAATATAGACCAGTTACTTACATCACTCTTCCATTCTTCCATTCTTCCATTCTTCCATTCTTCCAACATTCCAACACGCCCCTTAATCCCCTGAAGGGGAGAATCAACCGCACATTAATATAGACCTGGCACTTACTTCATCCTTCCATCCTTCCATCCTTCCATCCTTCCACTCTTCCATTCTTCCACTCTTCCATTCTTCCACTCTTCCACTCTTCCATTCTTCCACTCTTCCATCCTTCCAACATTCACTTCCCGCTTTGCGGGATTTCGCTTTGCTCAACATTCACCAACTCACTCCTCCCCATCGTACCAGCTTGCATACATATTATAACTATTTGCGATACGGTTTATTTCACCTTCTATTAATTCGATATCAACCGATTTTATCTTTTTCGCCGGCACACCTGCATACACACTCCCCGACTCTATTACTGTCCCTTTTGAGACAACGGCGCCTGCAGCAATAATTGAGTTACTTTCAATAATCACATTATCCATAATTATTGCACCCATCCCAATTAAAACATTGTCTTTTATAGTGCATCCATGAACTACTGCATTATGGGCAATCGAAACATTATTACCAATTTCGACAGGTGCTTTTTTATATGTGCAGTGGACAGTTACATTGTCCTGGATGTTAACATTGTTTCCGATTCGGATATAATGCACATCACCTCTGACAACTGCGCTGAACCATACACTGCAATTATCGCCCATTACCACATCACCTGTAATAGTAGCATTATCTGCAAGAAAGCAGCCCTCACCAAATTTCGGGGTTATCCCTTTTACAGATTTTATAAGTGCCATTTTATATT
>JAOZLR010000231.1 GCA_029934735.1 Bacteroidales bacterium | reverse complement strand
AGTTATTAATAATAATAATAAAAGGGCATATTTCCAGAGAATATGCCCTTTTATTAAATTATATCATTAATTGCTATAATCCCAGCTTCTTATTAAGACTCTTGGGCACAGCATCTTTGTGAATCATAATATCAATTGTTTTCAATCGGACAAAAGCCTCTGAGGCGTAAAAATATCCATCATAAATGTGGCTTTCTGCCCCCCATGAGTTTTTTATTTTATAATATTTATTACCATCCTGATCTTTAGCTATACCGGTAATTAGCATTCCATGATCATCAGTTGTTTCATAGGCATCGAAGCCTTCCTGCCGCAACTCGGGTGTGATAGTTTTTTCTTTTACAGGCCCGTCAAACTTATAAAGGGAAGCCTTGCGCTCCTTAGGTGTTAGCTTTTCCCACTTCTCCTTTTCAGTGCCTGTCAGATCGGTAAGTTCCTCATCAGGAACAATGGCAACTCCCTTTTTCCATGAAAACCCTTTTTCGCTCACATCAGCACCCCATGCAACAGTGTAACCATTTTCAATAGAGTTATCAATAGCTTCCATCATTTCATCAAGCTGAACATTATAAATCCTGTCCATCATCCAGTTATCAGGAACTTCAAGTATAAACTCCTCATAATATGGGTGGTGCATATATGCGCCTATCTCAACATAATCCTTTGAGTTAAGTCCCAACTCCTGAGCAAATGATTTGGGAGTATATTCTGTACCATTATAAACAAATGTCTCAGGATAAGCTCCAAGGTAAGCATCCAGTATTCCTTCAAAGCCTTGTAACCATACAGGGTTTAGTTTTCTGTTTTTATTTTTTATGATCTGATCAACATATGCTTTTGTAACACCATCCAGTTCACCATGAACAGGGCCTTTTTCATCAATCACATTGCTTAAATAAACTTCTTCAGGAACCATTCCATAAGTATCCATAACATAGAGTACATCGTGGAAAGCACCACCGCCCCCAAAATTAATATTTCCATGAAAACGGACATACTTTTCAGCCTTATCCTTGTAGGTATTCCACACAATGAACATCTCGGAAAGGTCATACTCCCCTTTTCCCATTCTCAGCAATTCTGCCTCAAGAAAAGAAAGTGATGAGTAACTCCAGCAGGTACCCGAACGGTATTGGTTTTTAACCGAAGTAACAGGTAATTCCTTTACTATTGTAAACTCATAACCCTCTGTTTTAGTGGTATCATTCTGTGCTGCAGCACCTAATGAAAAAAGCACCAGCATTGCCAGTACCAGATTGAAACTAATCTTTCTCATTTGTCAATTTTTTAAATTTATTATTTTATGTATTAATTTTATTTAATTCAATGTATCAATTATTTCCACTCTGTGCTCAAATGTAATAAATTGACGTTTGTAGTTGCAAATAGGTTGCATTGAATATTCATAAAACCAAATTTCTAGAAGTTTGGTTTTAAGGCATATTTATTATAGAAATCTTCAATCACCTGCACAGCTTCTTCAGCAGTATCTACTAAACTAAAGATATTCATATCGTCAGGAGATATCTTCCCTTCTTCCAACATTCTTTCCTTTATCCACTCGATAAGACCACCCCAATATTTTTTTGAAACAAGCACAATTGGAAAACTAACCAGCTTATGAGTCTGGATAAGGGTAATAGCTTCAAAAAGCTCATCCAAAGTTCCAAAACCACCCGGGATTATTATATAACCTTGAGAATATTTCATAAACATAACTTTGCGGACAAAAAAGTAGTTGAAGTCAATAAATTTATCTGTGTCTATGAACGGATTTGGCTTTTGCTCAAAAGGAAGGTCGATATTTAAACCAACCGATTTCCCACCGGCAAAATGAGCTCCCTTATTAGCAGCTTCCATAACTCCTGGGCCTCCTCCGGTGATTACCCCAAACCCCTTTTTTGTTACCAGATAAGCAATTTCTTCTGCAAGCTTATAATGCTCAGTATTCGGTTTGCAACGCGCAGACCCAAAAATTGAAACACAAGGCCCGATTCTGGAGAGTGTCTCAAACCCGTCAACAAGTTCCGACATTATTTTAAATACTGCCCAGGAATCATTTGTTTTTATCTCATTCCAGTTTTTCTCTTTAATAGCTTCACGTATTCGTTCTTCTTGTTTAATTTCATCTGTCATTACAATATAATTTTTATTATGGGCTGCAAAAGTAACATTTTCTAATAATTATTTCACTTACTTTTGCACCTCACAAACAAATTGAATAATCAATTACTAAACATAATAGCACCATGAGTAAAACATTTGTTGAAAAGATATTCGATGCACCAGCTGGTAGTATAGTTTTTAAGAAACCGGATATAATATTAACACACGACAACACGGCAAGCATATTCAACACATTCAAAAAAATGGGGGGCGAAAAGGTTACATATCCCGAACAGCTACTCATTGTTCTTGACCATAACGCACCACCTACAAGCGCCAAGTTAGCAAATCAGTATCAATCAATCAGAGATATTGTTAAAGCACAGGGTATCACCAAGTTTCACGATGCTGGAAAAGGAATATGCCATCAGATAATGGCTGATTATGCAAAACCCGGCATGGTGATTGTTGGAAGCGACAGCCATACATGTACAGCAGGTGCATTCAATGCCTTCGCTGCCGGGATTGACAGAACTGAAGCAGCCGGTTTATGGAGACAGGGAGAAACCTGGTTCAGAGTTCCTGAATCAATTAAGATAACGCTGCTCGGTAAATTACCCAAAGGTGTTTATGCTAAAGATCTTTCGTTGTGGATCATTGGAATGATTGGCTCAAGCGGGGCTGATTATATGTCAATCGAATATCATGGTGAAGGAGTTAACACATTAAATATCTCACAAAGAATGACAATCGCAAACCTTGCTTCGGAGATGGGTGCAAAAAATGCCGTTTTCCCGCCTGATGAAATGCTCGACGAATATCTGGGTGAAAAAATCGAAGGTATATGGGCTGATAATGATGCAAAATATACCAGAGAAATTGAAATAAACCTTGATGAACTGTTTCCTGTGGTTGCCGTTCCTCATCATGTTGACAATGTCAAAGCATTATCTGAAGTTCAGGGAATAAAAATTCAGGAGGCTATGGTTGGAACCTGTACAAATGGAAGGTTGGAAGACCTTGAGCAGGCCGCTGAAGTACTAAAAGGCAAAAAAGTGCATCCCGATGTCCAGATGATAATTGTCCCGGCTTCCCAACAAATTTATCTTGATGCTATGGAAAATGGGGTAATTAAAATCTTGTTAGAAGCAGGCGCCAATGTTCTATCCAGTTCATGTGGGCCTTGTCTCGGAACAGGCCAGGGAATACCTGCTGACGGATATACTGTTATTTCAACAGCAAACCGGAATTTTAAAGGGCGTATGGGCAACAAAAATGCCAGCATCTATCTTGCATCTCCTGCTGCTGTAGCATTGTCGGCTCTGAAAGGCGAAATCACAGATCCCAGAGGAATAAAAGCCAATGATAATTTCCCTTATAAAATTGAAGAGACAAACACGGTTGAGATACCTTCCGACGAAGACAGATACTCAAAAGGTGTGTGGAATTATGCCGATGCTGATAATCTAAATACTGATCAGATGTTTGCCGGAAACCTCACCTACTCGGTGTTAAGTTCCGAACCGGAAAAAATTATGCCACACCTGTTCAAAGGTTTTGATGAGAGCTTCAATGACAGGGTTGGCAAGGATGACATCATTATTGCAGGAGCTAACTTTGGATGTGGAAGTTCACGAGAACACCCTGCTGTAGGATTATCTTTTGCGGGTGTTAAAGCGGTAATTTGCAAATCTGTAAACCGCATTTTTTACCGTTCATCGGTTAATCAGGGGCTTCCTATAATTCTTCTCCCTGAAGCTGTGGATGCTTACAAACAAGGTGATGATGTAGTTGTTGATCTTGAAAATGGAATTGTTAGTATTGGAAAAAAAGAATTTCCGTTTGCACCTCTTCCCGAAAAACTAATGAATATTTTTAAAGCCCACGGGCTTGTGAATTATATTAAGGAGTTTGCAGGATAAAAACTATAGTATTGACATAACCCAGGCGTGAACGCTTGGATTGTATTATAACAAGAATTGTAAATCAAAAATTCAGTTTCAATTGTTCATTTAATCTGAATGATTTACGGTGGTAATCTGTAACTCCAAATTTTGCAATTGCCGCTTTGTGCTCCTTTGTTGGATAACCTTTGTTTCTATCCCAACCATAATGTGGATATTCATTATGAAGATTCAGCATATACTCATCTCTAAATGTTTTTGCAAGAATAGATGCCGCAGCAATAGACATATATTTCCCATCTCCTTTGATAATGGTTTCATACGGGATATCACGAAACGGCTTAAACCTGTTTCCGTCAATCAAAAGAAATTGAGGAACTCTCTTTAATTTTTCAACAGCTTTTTGCATAGCAAGTATTGAAGCATTCAGGATATTAATTTCATCAATTTCTACATTATCAACTGTGGCAACAGCCCAGTCAATTGAATTCTCCAGGATGCTTTTACGTAGTATTAGCCTGTTTTTTAGAGATAACTTTTTCGAATCATTTAGCAATTCATTTTCATAATCCATCGGAAGAATTACAGCAGCAGCAAATACAGGTCCTGCAAGACAACCCCGCCCGGCTTCATCACATCCTGCTTCAATCAAATCTTCGTTATAAAATTGCTTTAACATTTATTATTAATGAATAATTAACTAGTGCATCAA
>JAOZLR010000230.1 GCA_029934735.1 Bacteroidales bacterium | reverse complement strand
CCGGAAACTTCTTTGTAATCCGTTTTTAGAATGTAGAAATAAAGTCCAGCTTCCGTTTCGGGCTGCCAAGTAAATATATAACTGCCTTCATCCATCTGCTTGTTTGCAAGGGTTGCTACTCTCTTTCCCGAATTATCATAAACCTCAAGCATTACATTTGACTGCTGCGGGATATTGACTTCAAAAGTTGTTTGTGATGTAAACGGATTCGGGTAATTGGAGACTGAAACATTGGTTTTTCCATAACCAGCAATTCCTGAATTAATGGCAACAGTAAAATGAACAGGTATTTCCATATCAGGATTGTTGGGATCGTTCGAGGTAATAAAAATCTTTCCGTCATACTCACCCACTTCCATATCCGTTGCATCACAGATCACCTGAATTGAATTTTGTTCTCCTGCTGCAACAGTTCCCGAAACAGGCCCAACAGACATCCATTGTGCAAGTTCAACAGCACGAGAAATAGTAACCGTAATATTTGTGGCCTGATGACCTCCGTCACCATAACTGTCGGTAATCCATATTTTCCATACTCCCTGCATCTGTTCACCGTCAAAACCATCCAGACTAATGTTGTAATCTCCTGTTGATAAACCCGAAGAAATTATTTTTTCAGTTCCTGTTGGTGATTGAATGAGGAAAGTGCTTTCCGAAGCATACTGGTCTGTTTGCCAGTGAAACTGAACTGTCCAGTTGGCAATCTCTCCTTCATCGCCAACTTCCAGATTGGTCCAGCCAAGTTCGGCGTAAGTATTGCTGTTCCAGGCTGTCTGCGATGGACTGTTTTCAACACTATAATCCAGATTTTCCGAAACCGCAGTTGTCCAGTCAATGGAGTATGTCAGATCAATCTGGCCCGTATTTGAGATACTAAAACTTTGAATATCCTGATTTCCCTGAGGAGCAATAGCGTCAATTTGTGTTACATTAAGCGCAATTGCAGGAAAAAACTGTTCACCGACATAAAACCTGAACGGGTCAGGCTCGCCAATCATCGGATTATCAACACTTTTACCCGACTGATCGGCAGCATGGATGTAGTATGCAATTTCTGTTCCCTCTTCTGCTCCCGGAATAATTGTCGAATAAAACTTTCCACTTTCGTGTGTCATTACTATTTCATTATGGGTTCCGCCATCATACCAATAAAATACTTTTACCGAGTCGTCATAAACAGTTTGGCCGCTGTATGCCGTCAGTTCGGCTTCAATCTCATAATTTGTCTGCACCGGCTGATCTCCGACCAAAGGAAGATGTTTTATAAACAGCATATCTCTGTCGGCAATACCTTTTGTACGGCAATGTAACGCATCAGTTGACTCCCAGGAGCCTGTCATCCCGACAATCTCATAACCAGGCAAAGCTTGCTGATAGCTTGCAATGGCTTCATCATCCCAGGCTGAACCGGTAATCGGAACGAAAACCCTGTTATTAAGAATAAGGGAGTTTGTGTATGGTTCATTATTAGGGGTATAAACTCTGTAAACGTGATAATTATCTCCATAAGCAGAGATCTGACTTGCATAATATTGAGCTGTTGCTTCAATCTCATCATACTGGGGATGTGATTCGGGAACCGAGCGAATCAGCACCTTGTCAACACCGAGAAATTTTCCCCAGCAATCAATATGGTCAATGTATGTATTGTTGGGATCGGGAACAACCATATAATTATCTATTCCGAGATAATCATGCATTTTCTGATTGATTTGTTCATGTGTAAGAGTGGGGTTCTCATCCCAAACTAACTCGGTGGATGATGAAATTCCGTAGCCGGTTGTCATATAATTTCCACCGGTATGAATAAGATCCATACCAAACCATTCTATTCCAAGGAAATCTGCAACATTGGGTGGCATTGCATTATCAAGCGGCCTGTCTGGACGATTATAAATAAAATCCACAATACCTATTTGGTCATCGCCATAAGCAATATACCATGGGCCGTAATCTCTTGTCCAGTATGAATTGGACCCGGCAAGAATAAAAGTCACATTGTCCATATTGACATTATGATTTTGGTACTGTGTCGTAACAAGGTTTTGCTCTCCCTCATCTTCCACAATCGTTGTAACAACTGTCTCTTCCGACATTGCAGCTATCAACTCATAAGGAATCCCAAAAGGATATCTTATCAAAACACCTTCCATTTGATCAAACTCTGCTATATTTCTGACATCTCCGGGAGGTGGGTCTGTTGCAACATATCCTTTACCTACTGTATAAAAAAGCGCCTTTTCCTCAGCCGACATATGGTGAGTTAAACGTTTTTCTTTTTGTCCGGATAAATCCTGAGCTTTCGCAATCCCAATAGTTAACAAAACTACACCTACAATTAAAAAAGGAAATATAAATGATTTTTTCATCTTATTTGTATTACAGAAATAATATATAGCTTAGACTATTTTATAATAATAATGGTTGCATATTTCTTTTTCCAATTTTTCTTAACTGCAATTATATCCTTTTATAATATTATTCCGTATCTTTGCATCAAAAATTGATAGTTATGATTACAAATATTCTTATCGGAACGATTGGCTGGCCACAAATAGCTTTAATAGTTGTGGTTGTTCTTTTACTTTTTGGTGGCAGAAAAATTCCTGAAATGATGCGTGGAATGGGCAAAGGAATCAGGGAATTCAAAGACGGGCTGAATCCTGACGAAGCCGACAACTCAGGAAATAAAACCCCGGAAAAAAAGGATTAAGTTTGTTCTAAAGCTTACTTGCAAACTTTTAATGCCTTGACACTTAACCCGCCTTTCCTGCTTTGGAAGGATTTCTTGCTATTTTTCAGAAAACCATTTATTAAGAATCATTATTAACCATCAATTGTTAATCCTTTAGTGTTATATTGCAAAAATAGATATGTTTATTAACTATTTTTGCAACGATTATGAATAACATTCGTAAGAATTTTCAGTTATTAATTGTAAGAATTTGAAGATGAAAATAAGAAATATAATTCCAATTGCTTTTATAATCGGGATATTTATATCCTACAGCGCTTCGGCCTATTTGCCTGAAAACGACTCAACCAGGGTTGGAGATACTTTAACAAAGGAAAAAATTGTTGTTTCTATACCAGAATCAAATATTTCAACCGCGGAATCCATAGCTGATGTTTCCGACAATCAAACAATTCTTGCAATGCTTGACAGTCTTGTATCGCTGGCATTTTTTACCGACACAGTTTTTACAACAGACACTTCATCACTTAATGTTTATAACCTCCCTGCTGATTCAATTCCCTTTTATCCCGATTCTGTAATTCAAGCCAGACTTGAAGAACTTAATAAAACAACTCCTTTTGAAATTGTGTTTAACAGACAGATCAGAAGTTATATAAACACATACACAATTAAAAAACGTCAACTTGCTTCTAAAGTACTAGGTTTATCAGAGGTTTATTTCCCGATGTTTGAAGAATATCTGGACAAATACAATATGCCACTGGAGCTAAAATATCTTGCTGTTGTGGAATCGGCTCTTAACCCGAGGGCAAATTCAAGGGCAGGAGCAAAAGGTCTGTGGCAATTTATGTATCGAACCGGAAAAGTGTATGGATTACAATCAACATCACTGGTTGAAGACAGGTTTGATCCGTATAAAGCAACCGATGCCGCCTGTCGCCATCTTACTGATTTGTATGAAATATATGGCAACTGGTCACTTGCACTTGCTGCTTATAACTCAGGTGCGGGGAATGTAAACAAAGCTATCAGACGAGCCGGAGGTGTTAAAAGCTATTGGGCAGTATGGCCGTTTCTTCCCAGAGAAACACGAGGTTATGTACCTGCCTTTATCGCGGTTATGTATTTTATGAATTATCCGGCAGAACATAATCTATATCCGATTGCTCCTAAAATTTTATTTGCTGAGATGGATACTATTATTGTTAAGGATGTTCTTTCGTTCGACCAGATATCCGAATTACTGAATATTCCGATGGATGACCTCAGGTTTTTGAATCCTACATTTAAAACAGGAATAGTACCTGCGACAAAAGAAAAAGAATTTGTCCTGACCATTCCACAAAAGTATATTGCAACCTGGATTGATCATGAAAAAGAGATTTATGCTTACAAAACAAAGAATGGTATAGAGAGAGATAAACTTCTTGCTGAGATAAAAAAGGCAAAGGAAAGAAATATTCACATTGTACGATCTGGCGAAAGCCTTGGTCTTATTGCTTCAAAATATCGCTGCTCTGTAAGAAGCCTGAAAAGCTGGAACGGACTACGAAGCAATACCATTTACCCCGGGCAAAAGCTGGTTGTATATGCCCCGGGATATTCAGGAAAAAAAACATCATTAACAGCAAAAACTTCGACAAAGCCTGTTGATATAAGTGGAAGAAATAAAGATTATTATATTGTTAAAAACGGAGAGAATCTGGGGTTAATTGCAAATAAATATAAATGCAGTACTACTGATCTGAAAAAATGGAATAATCTGAGAAGTAATACAATCCACCCAAAACAGAAACTCATTGTTTATGCTCCGGCTCCAAAAAAAAGCGCTTCGTCAAAAGCAACCATAAGTAATAATAAGAGCAGCAATAATCAATATGTTTATTACACTATTCGTAAGGGGGATACTTTATGGGATATTGCAAAGCTTTATGATGGTGTAACCGTTGATCAGATTAAACAACTAAATCAAATCGGAAATTCAAAGAAGCTGAAACCGGGACAGAAAATAAAAGTTTCGTCTAAGGGATA
>JAOZLR010000031.1 GCA_029934735.1 Bacteroidales bacterium | reverse complement strand
ACAGCTAAATTGTATTTCCCCGAATGTTGAAATTTTTGGGCTACCTCTTCCATACGATCTGTATAATTCACTATAGTTGTAGGAACAAACATAAGGTTACGAACAAGGACTTCGTCGTACACTTCCGGTTTGAACATAATGTGTCTTACCCGGTCGAGAAAAATCAGTCCAACGAAATTATTATCAGTATCCACAACCGGAAAAACATTCCGCGTTGAGTTTTCAATAACTTCAACCAGCTTTCTAAGTGTTGCATCAGGATGTATAGTGCTGAAGTTGGTTTCGATTAGAGAATCTATTTTCATCAGCGATAGAACAGCTTTGTCCTTATGGTGTGTTATTATATCAATTTTTTTCGAAAGCTGTTTTGTGTAAACCGAGTCGGGTTCAAAAATCCTTGATGTGGCAAACGAGATAGTAGAAACTATCATCAGCGGCATTATGAGTGCATATCCTCCGGTGATTTCTGCGATAAGGAAAATAGCTGTAAGCGGGCCACGTATCACTCCCGAAATCATACCAGCCATACCCACCAGGGCAAAGTTACTCACCGAAATATCTCCAATACCGAAATGATTAACACTCAGAGCAAAAAGAAGTCCGATATGGGTTCCGGTAAACAGTATGGGAGCAAATATGCCTCCAACGCCACCGCTTCCGAATGTTGCAGCAGCAGCTACAACTTTTAGTACAATAATTGCCATTAAAAGCATGATTGTGAAAGAAAAGTTCCCTTTAAAGTCAAAAAAGAGACTTTTATCAAAGATGTAGTCATAGTTGCCGCCAAGACTTGCATTTATAGATGAATAACCTTCACCATATAATGCGGGAAACAGGAATACGAGTAGACCCAGTGCTGATCCTCCGATTAACAGCCTTAAAACCCAGCTTTTTATTTTTTCGAAAAACTTCCCTGCAAAATCGATGGTTCTGATAAAGTAAACTGAAATAAGTCCTGTAGTTACTCCAAGAACAATATAGTACAGAACATCTCCAAGTTGAAATGCTTCTATAACTTCAACGGGGTAGAGTATATTTTGTCCAAGGAAGAAGTAAGAAGTCATTGCAGCAACAGCAGAAGCAGTAAGTAAGGGTATAAGTGATGATAAAGTCAGATCAAGCATAATAACTTCAAGTGCAAATACGATTGCTGCAATAGGAGCCTGAAATATTGCGGACATTGCTCCGGCACTTGCAAAGCCAAGCAAAGATACGATTTGTTTGTAGTTTAATCGCAATACACGTCCAACGTTTGAGCCAATGGCAGCTCCTGTGGCAACAGTAGGTCCCTCAAGCCCCACTGAACCTCCAAAGCCTACAGTCAGAGCACTGGTAATTACTGAAGAATACATATTGTGCGGCTTCATCAACCCGTTTGATTTTGAGATAGAATAAAGCACATTAGGCACACCATCGCCAATATGTTGTTTTAGAATAAACTTTATAAAAATCATAACCAGCAAAATGCCAATTGCAGGATAGGCTATAAACAAATAATTCTCTACAGTTTCAGAGAATCTTCCAATTAAAGAATGTTGTATAAAGTGGACTGAATTTTTTATTACTACTGCTGCTATTCCTGACAGAAAGCCAATAAGGATACTGAGGATGAGGATAAAGTTCCTGTCGGTAATGTGTTTTACCCGCCATTTGTAGAATCCTATTATAATATTTCCTGTTTTCATTTTCAGTTTGCGAAAGTAAATTAAAAATAGTTTTCTGCAAGCAATTAATTCACAACTGTTGTTTCAATGTTAATAGAGTTAATAACTCTGTAAACGGGATAAGGATAATATCTCCTTCCCCATTGGGGTGCAAGATATTTGTCGAAAAAATTCCAAAAGAGAAAACCATCATCAGCCTTGGGTTCAAGCAAATATGCAACAAGGCATCCCAGTTGCTGCCCTGTCTTTATTATGTATGTCCCTTTCGCAAATTTCTTGTTCTCATTGATATATTCTCCCTGAATATTCTCCGTGTAATGTCCCTGGTTTAATCTGTTCGAAGGTTTTAATTCTTCAATTTTGAATCTCTCAACATCAATAGTAATATCTGCTGATAATTTTTCGACGATTATCCCGTGCGTTTCCAGTGTTTTAACAATTTTTTTATCAGGAATCGTTAATATATAAGCAAATGGAAATCGAGTATTTTTTGTTGCATAATAATCGGCAATATATGGAACTGTAACTTCACGCCAGTTGTCACTTTTCTTGTACCTCTCTCTGCCTTTATCATCTGTATATTTTACATAATCGTAAGCTTTTATCGTAACTTTTTCAGGGGTAGGATATCCTTTGTATTCAATAGCAAACGAATCTGTAACAGCAGGCTCCAGCCCTCTTTTGATTGTCCGGGCATCAGCATCCGTAATCAGTTGTTTTATTTCATCTTTATGTTCAGATGAAAATTCCAGAATAGACCAAAGCAGGTTATAACAGCCATTGGTACGGGTTTTAAAATCAGCATATACATAGTTTTCGTTTAAAATGGATAATCTGTTTCTTAAACCAATGTAGTTCCATATGTAACGCGGTTCAGAGGCATACGAAATCCATCCCTTCTCAATATTCTTTCTATCCAGAAATTCTCCATAAAACACATTTTCAACTTTGTATTTTTTCAATAGTGTATTTGAAACAGAAGGAGCCATTTCATCTCGCATATAGTTTATAAGGTTACGGTCTCCATTGGGATTTATCATCCAGGTAAATGTAACCGGCTCTTCGTGATATGAACCGTTTGTTGTGTGACAATCTACCGAAACAGCAGGATCCCATTTATTCAAAACATTTGTTACAACACCTCTTATCTCGGGAGTTTCCAATTTCATAGCATCACGATTCAGGTCTAAGCGTTGCCCGTTATGCCTCACACCAACTCCGTTTGCCGGGCCGTTTTGATTAGTTCGGTTTTGTTTGCTGAATTTTTCATTTCCATCAGGATTTAGGATCGGGCATACTAGAAAAATAACATCATTCAGAATGTCTTGATTTTTACCGTTTAATAAGTCACGTAAAAGCATCTGAGTCGCTTCTTTGCCTTCCACCTCTCCAGCATGTATGTTTGCCTGTATATAGACGACAACTCTGTTATCATCTTTTAGCTCAGAAGGATCAGTTGGTAGCGGATTGCCAATGATAAGCAATGGAATCACCCTGCCCTCTGTTGAAATGGCCAGAGTGTCTGTTCGCATCAAATCAGATGTATTTTGCAATGTGCCTATGAATGACATAACATCAGCGTAAGTGGATGTTGATTGGTAATTCGATTTCTCTGCTGTAGTCAGGAGTTTTGATTGAGACCTGAGAGTGAGGGAGATAAGGATAATCAATGTTGTAAAAAGTAACGATTTTTTCATTTTATATGAGTTAATAAGTTGCTAAAGTAGAAATTTTTACAAATATAATGCTAAACACTATTATCTTTGCCGCCTTAAAAATTGAACGAAATGAGATATTTAACATTTTTAATTGTTGCGGTAGTTTTGTTTTCTGCGTGTAACAAAGAGAGTCAGGAAGACATAGATGATGAGATCATTCAGCAATATCTGTCTGATAATAGCATTGATGCAACAAAAGACGACTCAGGTATTTATTACATCATAACCGAAGAGGGTACCGGCGATCATCCGGATATCAACTCGGAAGTTACTGTGAGATATAAAGGCTATTTGACTGATGGAACTGTTTTTGATGAAACCACAGGTAACTCAACTGCAACTTTCCCTTTAAGCGGACTTATCCGTGGATGGCAAATTGGAATCCCAAAGTTGAAGCAGGGAGGAAAAGGAACATTTTTTATTCCGTCAGATCTTGGCTATGGAGACCAGGCTACTGGAAATATTCCTGCAAATTCTGTTCTGATTTTTGATATCGAGCTTGTGAGTTTTGATTGATGCTTTATTGCTTGATCGATTTGTTTTTACAGAGTTTTGGGAAACCCACTTTTGAGTATAACAGAAAAATTTTAAATTTCTTTTGAATAATTAAAAAATAATTCCGTTCTTTGCACTCCTTTTTTGAAAACATATTAAAATATATAGTAATGTCACGTATTTGCGAAATAACAGGAAAAAAAGTGATAAGTGGAAATCACGTTTCTCACTCACATCATAAAACAAGAAGGAAGTTTTATCCAAACCTTCATACTAAGAAATTTTACATCCCCGAAGAGGACAGATATATTACTTTGAAAGTTACTGCCGCGGGGATGAGGACTATTGACAAGAAAGGTATTTCAACTGCTCTTAAAGATGCAAGAGAAAAGGGGTTTCTGGCTAAATAGTCTATAAAATATTTTTGATAAATGCTGTTATCGTATTTCGGTAACGGCATTTTTTTTGCTGTTTTTTGTTTTTTTAACGAATTAGCAGATAAAAAATAGTTTATTGTTTTTAAATTTGGGGATTTATCTTTCAGTGTAAGTTTTGGTATATTAAATGGTTCTTGTTCTAATAAGAAAAATTGAGCAGTGATAAAAAGATATATTATTGTAATATTGTTTTTATTTTTTGTTTCCGGATTGCTTTTCGGACAGAGCACCTCCAGTGAGTTAATCCAGTTTTCCGGAGTTGTCCTTACTGCCGACAGTATTCATCCCGTACCTTTTACAAATATCTCGATTAAAAACACAAAGTATGGGACAGTGGCTGATTATTACGGCTATTTTTCGCTTGTGGCACGCAAAGCCGATACCATACTGTTTTCTGCGATAGGGTATAAGCAGGGAGTGTTTGTGATTCCTGATACTGCTACGGAAAGCAGGTATTCACTTATTCAGGTTATGCCTTCCGATACCATTATGTTACCACAAACGATTATTTATCCCTGGCCAAGCAAAGAACAGTTCAAAGAAGCATTTCTTTATTATAAAGTTCCGGAAGATGATATCGAAAGGGCAAAAAGGAATTTGAGAGCAGAGCTGATACATTCTCTTGCTGATGCATATGCAATGGATGGCAGTCAGAACTATAAATTCTCAATGCAGCAGATGCAGGATAAATATTATTATAATGGGCAGCTTCAACCTATCTCCATCCTGAACCCTTTTGCCTGGGCACAGTTTATAAAAGCCTGGAAAGAAGGGAAGTTTAAGCGGAAGAAAGAAGTGAAGTACTAGGAAATTATTTACCATTTCTAATGATAAGTACTTTGAAGAGATTTGAATTTTTAATACTTTTTTATTATCTTCTCTTTTAAAACAATTCTATCATCAACCTCTAATGTTATAATATAAAATGTGTTAGGCACTAAATTGTAATGTATAAAGCTATTCCATATTATCTTATGCTTGCCTTTTTCATAATATGTGTTGTTAATGATATTTGTAATCAAATTTCCATTTGAATCGTATAAATGCAGTGAAATATTACCAGCCTCTTCTAAAGAAAAAATAAATGTAAAAAAGTATTCAAATGGATTAGGAAAAATACTTGCTTCATAATCCACAAAAGGTGAATAATCTTCGCAATTACCAGGAATGTTTATGTCAAGCCAGTTAAGTCTATTGATTATCCAAGATTTCAAAAATGTAATTTCATTTTCATATGTATGTCCAATGTAATAATTGGACCAAATCTGTTTTCCAAGAATATCCCACTTCTGAAAATTCCGTTGTTGTGATTCTTCCAGAACGCAAACCAGTGAGTCTATCAAACTCAAAATCTCATCATTGCTAAATTGTTCTTTTCTAATTTTACTCCATCTTTTTTTGAGCCCATTATTAAAAGCTGTGTCCTGTAATAAGCGATTCCACCAAACATAGTTGGGAGCTAATAGTCCATCCGTTCTATAACCATTCATATTATCCGCATTACCGAAAGCAATATTGAAATCCCAAACAGGGCCAAATGTTAATTTGCCATCCTTGCTGTCTTTATCCTTAAACAAAAAAGTACTTAGGCGATATGCATCAATATTTTTTGATGCTTCATTAACAAAAAAATAATCCAAAAATGAATTTAAATCTATAAATTGGCGATATCCATTAACGGAATCAGCAAAATTATCAGAGAATAGAGCCACTTCAAAACTATCGATATAATCCCTAATATACAATTTCTGAGCAGGAACAATGTCATCACAATCAGGGTATTCATTCTGAATATAGATATTTGCAATCTTCGTATTCCAGCCATAACAGCTATTTCCGGTTGATCTGTCGATTTTTATTATATAACCTCCGGTTAAATCATCCCCACTAATTTCGTTTGGTTTCAGTTTTGAAATATCCACTCTGTTATTATCTCTTTTTATTTTTTCGGTAAGTACATAAACACCTTCATATTCTCCATTCAATATCAATTCACACAATCTTGTACGGGGGGCATAATGACCTAAACGCTCTGATAGTTTGTATGCAAGCACGTTTCTTATTAATGTTTTATCCGAATAGGGGGCAGCAAGTATCCAATCATTTTCTTCAGGCATACCCAATAATGAAACATTATTATTGCTTCCATCATCATTTTGCGTTTCAAATCCATATTGCTTTTTAGGGAAGGACTGGGAAGTTGAGCCTCTTATTTCAATGCTTATTTTTCCATAATATCCGCTAATTGAATCTGTAAGATAATTTCTCATTCCTTCTCCATTATCTATTATTCCCATATCGGCAACGATTCTTGGATCATCCGGTATCTCTTGACCGTTTGTTTCTATAATAATTATTGGAATATCTGAAGAAATAAAATCTACTTGCCCAAATATTGACACGGGTAGTTTAAGCAATAAAATTGCTACAAAACAAAAATATTTGAATTTTGTAAAAATCATTTATTTTGCAAAAATATTAAATTATTTTTCTATGTTATATAATAAAATCTTCCTTTTTCCCTTTATACTTTTTACTTTTGCTTTTTTTTGAAGTTTGAATTTCTAATATGAAGGTTTTTATTGCCATATTTTCTTTATTTGTTTTTTCAATTTCTGCTTTTAGCCAGAATCAGGCTGTTGTGTTCGGGAAGGTGACTGATGACAAAGGAACTCCTCTTGATCTTGTCAATGTTGCCATTTCGGGATTACCTGGCGGCACTGTGACAGATCCCAAAGGTAACTTTGAATTGAAGATACCTGCCGGACGTGATATTTATATAGTCTTCTCATACATGGGCTATGAAAAAAAGGTTCAGCAGGTCAGGGTTGAAAATGGCGAGCGTAAAGAGATCAATATGAGTATTAAGCAGAATATGACTGAGATTGAGGGAGTAGCGGTTGAGGATAAAAGAGTCAGAACTTCAAATATAATACGTATTGACCCCAAAATTGCTGATATGCTGCCAATGTCAAATAGCATTAATGCTTTGATAAAGATACAGCCGGGTGTTTCATCAACAAATGAATTAAGCTCGCAATACAGGGTCAGGGGTGGTAACTTTGATGAGAATCTGGTATATGTTAATGATATTGAGATTTACAGACCTATGCTAATACGCTCAGGACAGCAGGAAGGTTTGAGTTTTGTAAATTCGGATATGACCTCTTCTGTTCTGTTTTCTGCCGGTGGGTTTGATGCAAAATATGGTGATAAGATGTCGTCGGTTTTAGATATTCGATATAAAAAGCCAACCAAATTCGGAGGATCTTTCTCCTTAGGTTTATTGGGAGCCTCGCTTGAGTTTGAAGATGCATCAAAGAACCAGAAGTTTAGCTATCTTATTGGTGCTCGATATAAGTCAACGAAGTATTTACTAAATACCCTGCAAACAGATGGAGATTACAAACCCTCATTTTTTGATATACAGGCTTTGATAACCTATAAAATAAGTAGTAAGCTGGAGCTTTCGTTACTAGGTAATTTCGCAAATAATAGATATAGTCTTGTCCCAACTAGTCGTGAAACCGATTTCGGAACAGTACAAAATGTTAAGCGGTTGAAAATCTATTTTGAAGGTCAGGAGGTTGACCATTACGTAAATTATCTTGGTGGTGCTACTCTCTCTTACAGACCCGATAACAAATCTGTTTATAAACTAATATTCTCAGGAGTGAATTCTAACGAAAGTGAGAATTACGATTTGCTGGGGCAATACTGGATTGGCCAGGTTGAGAATAATCCCGGCAGTGAGAATTATGGCGATGTAGTTCAAACTCAGGGAGTAGGTACATATATGGAGCATGCCAGAAATAGTCTTGATTATACAATTTTCAATATTGCTCATCGTGGGAGTGTTGAAACAGGACAAAATCTGATACAGTGGGGTGTGAAATATCAGCATGAATGGATAACAGATGCTATGAATGAGTGGATATTAATAGATTCTGCTGGTTATACTCTTCCTCGTCCCACTGATTCTATCGGATATAGCAATCCTTCGCAACAAATAGATTATCCGTTTACAATGAAGTATTTCGGAAGTACAAATGCGGAAATAGCTTCAAACAGGTACACAGCATTTATTCAGGATATATGGAGCCTGCCTCCTGATAAACCTGATTTCACTTTTACTGTTGGCTTAAGAGCTAATTATTGGGATTACAATAACCAGCTTGTCGTTAGTCCCAGAGCCAGGGTATCCTTTAAGCCAGACTGGAAAAAAGATTTTCTGTTTCGTATATCAGCTGGCTGGTATTATCAACCGCCTTTTTATCGTGAGTTGAGAGATTTATCAGGGGCAATACATTCTGATGTGAAAGCACAAAGGTCGATACAGGTAGTTATTGGCAGCGACTGGAATTTTAAAGCCTGGGACAGGCCTTTCAAATTTGTCACCGAGGTTTATTACAAAAAACTTGATTTTCTGAACCCATATATTGTTGATAATGTACGTATAAGATATATGGCCAATAATAATGCTTTCGGATATGCCGCTGGAATAGATATGAAGATTAACGGTGAATTTGTTAAAGGGGTTGACTCCTGGGCAAGTTTGTCAGTAATGCAGACAATGGAAAAGATAGTTCAATATGATGATTTTGGAGACATTGCCGATACAACAGCATATATTCCACGTCCAACCGACCAGCGGGTTATGTTTAGTATGTTTTTTCAGGATTATCTGCCGAAAAATCCAACTTACAGAATGAGTCTCACGCTTTCATTCGGAACAGGCCTGCCTTTTGGCCCTCCACAGGCATCAAAAGATAAGCATACCCTGAGAATGAATCCGTACAGAAGGGTCGATGTCGGTTTTTCAAAAGAGCTGATCGGAGGACACACTCGTTTTTCAAAGAAAAATCCTTTGCGTGGGTTTAAAGCAATGTGGATATCGCTTGAAATCCTTAATCTCCTTCAGGTTGCCAACACAGTATCATACATCTGGGTTACTGATGTTTTCGGAAGGCAATATGCGGTTCCCAATTATCTTACTATGCGGCAGTTGAATATAAAGTTGGTTGCTAAGTTTTAGATTATTTTTTGACTTAGTTCATTAAAAATTTGCCTATTGATGTGATGATCGTCTAGCTTGTTATTAACTTACTGATATTATAAATCAGTCTATATCAAGAGGTTGGTTGATACAGGCTCTTTCGGATTTAAGCGGTGGCTTGTGTGTAAGCCTAATCCGAAAGTTATTACTATTGGGATTTGCAATCCCACTGAAAGGCAGGATTATAAATCCTGCAAATATTAGGTTCGGGATATAATATCCCGAACAGCCCAAGGGACAAGCGTCCACGCTTGTCAGTTACCTATTACTGACAATTGAAACCTCTACAGCCCCAGCAATTCCACAACCGGATCACTCCCGCCAAATAACATTTTTGCCGGATTTTCGAGCATCTCTTTCACCTTTACTAAAAATCCTACTGATTCGCTTCCATCTATAATGCGATGGTCGTACGACAACGCAACATACATTATCGGATGTATTTCCACTTTACCATTAACAGCAATCGGGCGTTCGACTATGTTGTGCATCCCGAGGATAGCACTTTGCGGTGGATTGATAATGGGAGTTGATAGCATCGAGCCAAAAACACCACCGTTTGTAATAGTGAAAGTACCACCCATCATCTCATCAACTGTAATTCTGTTGTTTCGGGCTTTGCCTGCAAGTTCTTTAATATTTGCCTCTATTTCGGCAAGGCTCATCTTTTCGGCATTCCGTACAACAGGAACCATTAGCCCTTTAGGTGAGCTAACCGCAATTCCTATGTCGGCATATTCGTAATAAACAATTTCATCTCCGTCAATCATTGCATTTACCTGCGGGAAATGTTGTAATGCCTCTGTTACTGCTTTTGTGAAGAATGACATAAATCCAAGTGAGACACCATGTTTTTCTTTAAAGACCTCTTTGTATTTCTTGCGTATCTCCATTATGGGCGTCATATTCACCTCGTTGAAGGTCGTAAGCATAGCGGTTTCATTTTTTACCGAAACCAGTCGCTCAGCAAGTTTCTTTCTGAGCATCGACATCTTTTTACGATTTGTATTTCGTGTGTCTCCCCAGGATGAAGCAGACCTTGTGGCACTTGCCGGTTTAAAAGTATCTTTAGCTGTAAGAAAGAGATCAACATCCCTTTTACCAAACCTCAGACTTTTCAAGTAATCAATAAACTCAATCTCAGAAACATCTTTTTCCTGCATTAGTTTTTTCGCAAGAGGGGAAATATTCAGTTCTGTTTTCATTACCTCTTTGCCAACCTCAGTATCCTCTTTATCTTCCTGAACTGCCATCTCTTTTATGGCACTTTCGACTACATCTTCCTGTATTTTAGGTTTTTGCTTTTGTGATGATGCTTCTCCTTTTACAGAAGAGTCAACGGTTGCAACTACACTACCCACATCAATTGTGTCACCTTCTTGTGCCAGCAGTCTTATCTTCCCGTCTTCTGTTGCACTAATACTAAGTGTTGCTTTGTCTGAATCAATTTCAGCAATTTCCTGATCTCTCTCCACAAAATCGCCATCGCTTACGAGCCAGTTTGCCAACTGAACTTCCGCTATTGATTCTCCCGGACTTGGTACTTTTATTTCTATTAATGACATTCTTAAAAATATTAAATATTATAAAATTTCAAATAATAAAAAACAAAATTCAAATAAATCACAATTCTTTAAATTTTAATTTTCAAACGTTTGGATAATTGTTGATTGCAATATGTTATTTATTTGATTTTTGAAAATTGTTTATTGTGTTTTATTTCAACTGCTTCACTCCCGATATTGACTTACTGTCAATTACATCGACTTGTAATTTTTTAAGTTCTTTTTCAAACGACTTCCACCGGTTACCGATACAAACCATTTTACATTCATAAGGAACATAAGGGCAATCACACTCTTCAAATGTTTTTTCAATAATTTTACGTTGTCTTATATAGTGGAACTTGCTTGAACCTGTTGCAGGACTTCCACTTGGCGGGCGGGCAATTGCCTTTAACGGAACATCTGTAAATTCTATATGGATATAAGGCCAGGCTCCCATATTATAAGGTTCCTCCTGAGTCCAAAGCCAGGTTTTCGCCTTATTATATTTTTCGATTATCTCCTTTAGTTGCCTCTTAGGCAGAGGAAATAGTTGCTCAATCCTTACAATAGCAATAGTGTCGTTCTTGAGTTTTTGCTTCTCCTCAAGCAGCTCGTAATAGATCTTTCCATTACAAAAAACTACCTTATTGATTTTTTGCGGATCTGCCGTTTCATCATCAATCACTTCCCTGAACCCGCCTTTTGTAAAATCTGCTATTGGCGAAACACATTTGGGATGCCGCAGCAGACTTTTTGGTGTAAATATAATGAGAGGTTTTCGGAATGGCCTTTTAAACTGTCTTCTCAACACGTGAAAAAGATTGGCTGGCGTTGTACAGTTGATAATCTGCATATTATACTCGGCACTTAACGTTAAAAATCTCTCCATGCGAGCACTGGAATGCTCCGGCCCCTGACCCTCATAGCCATGAGGAAGATATATAACAAGGTCATTCATCACATTCCATTTATCTTCTGCACTGCTAAGGTACTGATCGAAAATTATCTGGGCACCATTGTTGAAATCGCCAAACTGTGCTTCCCATATTGTAAGATTATTAGGAGTCATAACAGAATATCCGTATTCAAATCCGAGAACTCCATATTCTGAAAGTGGGGAGTTATAAACCTCGAACCTTTCCTGTTTTTTACTAATGTTGTTTAACGGAACATACTCCTCCTCTGAATCTTCAATTTTCAGCACTGAATGGCGATGAGAGAATGTCCCGCGTGCTACGTCCTGGCCACTTAATCTTACTGCTACACCCTCTTCAAGCAGTGTGCCGTAGGCAAGCAGCTCACCCATAGCCCAATCAAGTATTCCGGTTTTTTCAATCATTTCCCTACGGGTGTTCTGTAGCCTGACTATCTTTCTGAAAAGATTGACATCTTTAGGAACTGCTGAAATTTTCTTTCCAATATCAACAATTACTTTCCTTGTAACACCTGAATCGGGTGATGATTCAAAATCTTCAGGCTCAGCTTTTCTAATATCGTGCCATTTTTCCTGTACAAAAGTTACATCAACGGTTTTGTCATCTTTAGAAAGTGCCAGGTTTGTTTCAAAGGTCTCATTTATCTTTGTTGCGATCTCTTTAGCCTCTTTATCATCAATTATCCCCAGCTTTATCAGCTTCTCTTTATATATCTGCATCGGGTCAGGATGCTTCTCAATCATTTTGTAGAGAATAGGTTGAGTGAACCTCGGCTCATCTCCTTCATTATGTCCGTATTTGCGGTAACAAAGCAAATCAATAAATACATCGTTGTTGAACTTCTCTCTGTATTGCATTGCAAGTTGGATAGTGTATGCCAGGGCGTCCATATCATCGCCATTAACATGAAACACAGGTGCGAGAATAGTTTTTGCAATATCAGTACAGTATGTGCTAGTCCTTGCATCAAGATAATTTGTAGTAAAACCAACCTGGTTATTAACAACAAGATGAATTGTTCCTCCGGTTTTATAACCTGAAAGGCCTGACATCTGTGCCATTTCATAAACCAAACCCTGTCCTGCAATGGATGCATCACCATGAATCAGAATCGGACAAACTTTATCATAATCTCTGTTATAATCCTTGTCAGTTTTAGCCCTGGCCATTCCCTCAACAACAGGGGCAACAGTCTCAAGATGTGATGGGTTTGGAGCTAATGTCAGTTTTACCTTTTTATTCGTAGAGGTAATTCTGTCGGTTACATATCCAAGGTGATATTTAACATCCCCGAGAATTGACTCATCTTCATATTCCTTACCTTCAAATTCACTAAAAATTTCATGAAAAGGCTTTTTCATAATGTTTGCAAGAACATTTAGCCGTCCCCGGTGTGGCATTCCAAGAATAAATTCTTTAGTTCCAAGCTCAGCACCTTTTTCTATGATGGCATCAAGTGCAGGAATCATAGTCTCGGCACCTTCGAGAGAGAAACGTTTTTGTCCGGGAAATTTTTTATGGATAAATTTTTCAAACAACACCGTGCGACTAAGATGTCGAAACATATATTTTCGTTCTTCATCTGAAAAGGCATAAGAATTTTTTGAACTTTCCATCTTATCCTGTAACCATTCAATAACTTCCGGATGACGACTATACAGATACTCAACCCCGACAGAGCCACAATATGTTGCATCAAGATGAGATATTATATCACTCAATTTTGCTTTACGGATTCCGATTTCACTTCCTGCCTGAAATTCTTTATCAAGATCGTCATTCGACAAACCGAAATTTTCGATATCAAGAGTAGGTGTGTATTTTCGCCTTGTCCTGACAGGATTAGTTTCTGTAAACAGATGGCCACGCTGCCTGTATCCTCTTATAAGGTTCAACACCTTAAACTCATCAGGATATTGTTGGCTGCCGGCAGGTGGATTGGAATAATCGGTACGGGCAAATTCGAAGCCCTCAAAAAACTTCCTCCAGCTTTCATCAACCGACTCAGGATTGCTTTTGAACTCATTGTAAAGAGCTTCAATTTGTTCAGGATCGGCACCGTTTAACCAGGAAAATCTATCCATAATAGTTATTTTGGTAAAATTATAGCAAAGTTATTAATTTATCCGCTTTACGATAATTATTTATGTTACTTACATCTTTATCTGAAACCTTTATAATAGGGAAAATGTTCAATTGAAAAGAAAAAAGATTACTATTAAAATTATGCCGGCTGTGGTATTTTGGTATCTTTTAGTCACAAAAAAAATTTCAAAATAATGCGAGTCATAACATTTTATTTATATATATTTGCATTTTGCATCACACTCAGGTAGTTTTGGAAGGAGCCTCCTGCACCCCTTTTTCAGGAGGCAATATATGAAGAAAAAGAACACAGGCACAGGCCTGTAAAAGTCGTTCTTTGAATTTATATTGTCAAAAGGTGACCTGTCAATCAAACTAAAGACAATGTCATTGTAAGCGTTGCAATCCCTCCAGCGATGAAATACTGCAACCACAACATTAGTTGTCATTCCGAATCAATGGGCAGGCCAAAGCGCAGGAATGAGGAATCTCCTGGCAATGAAAAGCCAACGGCAGGAGCAAAAGCAAGGGGATGTCTCACGCCAATGCGCAAGGCAAACTCCTGAGTTCGACATGACAGGAAGGATGCCAAAACAGCATTTTCGTAATACGATATTACATAATTAACCTGAGTATT
>JAOZLR010000229.1:2037-4742 GCA_029934735.1 Bacteroidales bacterium | reverse complement strand
TAACTCTGAAATATCCACCAGTCCCATTTTTGTATAACCTCCACTCTATGCTCGTTATTTCCTCTTTACACAAAATCCCCTTACAAACTAAGCACCTGAATAATAAAGAGGTAGGGTGTTAGGGTTTACATTATCACCTCATCACACGCTTCTTATACGATTGCAAATATAGATTCTTTCCACATAATAAAAAATACAAATGAATTATTTTACTGAATAAATTACGAAAACATTTATATTTGCAAGCCTAACATGTTCTTACTCCTTTTGATCAGTCTCATATCTACAATCACTTTTATCAGTAGCATTGCCGGAAAATAAATTCAAACAAAAATACAAAGTAAAATGAAAAAACTGTTATCAATCACAATTATCCTTGCCGTAATGCTAGGCGCTTGCACACAAAAAACCGTTGAAAAAAGAGATATTAGCATTATTCCCAAACCTGTTGAATTGATCAAAGGTGAAGGAAATTTTTTCCTGACATCCAAAACTACAATTGTATATCACGATAATGAAGCAGTAGAGAGTATTGCTGAGTTTTTTGAAGACTGGATTGAAAATCCAACAGGCTTTGACCTTGAAGACAGCGATGATATGAATGATAATAAAAAGAATGCCATCATATTTAAACTTTCAGATGAAGAAATGTATGGAGATGAAGGCTATTCATTGGATGTTAGCGAGAGAAACATTATAATAACAGCATCAAAACCAGCCGGACTCTTTTATGGAATGCAAACCATTTTGCAACTTTTGCCCGCAGAAATATATAGCCCGCAAAAGGCAGAAAATATAACATGGAATATTCCTGTTGTTAAAATTTTTGACAAGCCCGCTTTCAAATGGAGAGGAATGCACCTTGATGTTTCCCGCCACTTTTTCCCAAAAGAATTTGTAAAACGATACATAGATCTTATTGCAATGCATAAAATGAATATTTTCCACTGGCATCTTACTGATGACAATGGTTGGCGTATTGAAATAAAAAAGTATCCTGAGCTTACCGATATCAGTGCATGGCGTGTTCCGCGTGATGAATGGCGAAAAGCTGAACCACCCAAACCCGGCGAGGAACCAACAGATGGTGGTTATTACACACAGGAAGATATCAAAGAAATTATCAAATATGCTGCTGACAGACAGATAGAGATTATTCCCGAAATTGAAATGCCCGGACATACCAGTGAAGTGTTTGCAGCTTTCCCTGACTTATCTTGTCAGCAGAAGAAGCTTTATGTGCAGCCCGGTAGCTACTGGCCTAATACTGATATTTTCTGTGCCGGAAATGACTCTGTATTTATATTCATAGAAGATGTATTGGATGAAGTTGCCGAACTGTTTCCTTCAAAATATATTCATATTGGAGGTGATGAAGCAAACAAAACCGAATGGAAGAAATGTAAAAAATGCCAGAAAAGAATAAAAGATGAAAACCTGAAGGATGAAAATGAGCTTCAAAGCTGGTTTATAAAAAAAATTGAGAAATACATAAACTCCAAAGGTAAAAGGATGATTGGCTGGGATGAGATTCTGGAAGGCGGGCTTGCACCTGAGGCTACGGTTATGTCGTGGCGGGGTTTCCGGGGCGGTATCGAATCAGCCGAAATGGGACACGAGGTCATTATGTGCCCCACTTCATACTGCTATTTTGATTATTACCAGGCTGATCCTGAATTTGAACCACTTGCAATTGGCGGTTTCCTGCCTTTGAAAAAAGTTTACTCCTTTAATCCAATACCGGAAGAGCTTTCAAAAGATAAAGCCCATTTTATACTTGGCGGGCAGGGAAATATCTGGACGGAATATATCTCTACTCCCGAACATGCTGAATATATGTCGGTTCCACGTATGACTGCCCTTGCAGAGGTATTATGGACAAATGAAGATGAACTTAACTGGGACGATTTCCGCATAAGGCTCGAAACAGAACTTAAAAGATTTGACCTTATGGGGATAAATTATTCCAAAGGCTCTTTCAGAATCAATATTCAACCGTCAAAACAGGACGATGGCAGCTTCTCGGTAATTCTTGAAACCGAGCAGCTTAAACCGATTCATTATACTCTTGACGGCTCAGACCCTACTCCCGAATCACCGGCATATAAAGAGCCGATTAAAATCAATGTCTCAACAACTATTAAAGCTGCAATTTTTGTTGACGGTGAATTAATGGAAAAATTCTCGGAGAAGACCATCTCAATGCACAAAGCAGTGGGGAAGAGTATTACTTTAAAAGAACCTCCACACAGAAGATACAAAGCAAAGGGTGCTGTTTCGCTGGTTGACGGGCTAAAAGGTTCGGATAATTTCAGAGATGGATACTGGCTCGGCTTCGAAGGAAAAGATATGGAAGCTGAGATAGACCTTGGAGAGATAATGACTGTCAGCTCAGTATCAGAGATATTCTTCCAGAGAGGGCCCTCCTGGGTATTTTTACCTCAGAAAGTAACCTTTGAATTATTGGATGAGAACAAAAAGAGGCTCGCAATAAAAACAGTTATGGCAAAAGCAAATCCTAAAGACGAAGGAGCTATTCGTGAGAATTTCAAAGCCGAATTTGATAATGTAAATGCAAGATATGTAAAAGTACATGCATATAGCATGAAGAAATGCCCCTCATGGCACGAAGGAGCAGGTGGAAAATCATGGATATTTACGGATGAGATTGTGGTTGAGTAGAAGAAATTATTGAACTGGGGATT
>JAOZLR010000229.1:0-1937 GCA_029934735.1 Bacteroidales bacterium | reverse complement strand
TATCAGGCGATTTCAGCTTATGACGGCAGATTGAACCAAACACCCAATATCGACAGGCTCGCTAATGAAGGCATCAGGTTTACTCAAAGCTTTGTCACGAACTCAATCTGTGCACCAAGCCGTGCCACAATGCTGACAGGTACTTATAACAATATAAATGGAGTCATTAATAACTCTATAGTTTTTGATTCTTCAGAAGTGACCTATCCGAAACTACTCAGGCAAGCTGGTTACCAAACAGCTCTGTTCGGCAAATGGCACCTTAGAAGCCCACCATCAGGTTTTGACTATTGGTCAGTACTTCCGGGACAAGGTGATTACTATAATCCCGATTTTATTGAAATGGGTAAAAAGGTAAAAAAGCAAGGTTATGTAACCGACATTATCACTGATGAATTCCTAAAATGGATGAAAAGCAGGGACAAGGAGAAACCCTTCTGCGTATTGCTTCATAACAAAGCTCCTCACCGGAACTGGATGCCTGACTTGAAGCATCTTTCAATGTATGAGGACGATGAGCTTCCTGTTCCCGCAACTTTCTTTGATGATTACTCAACAAGAAGTGAAGCATCAAGAGACCAGAAAATGAGCATTGCAAACGATATGTATTTTGATTATGACCTGAAATATACAAATTATAAAAACCAGCCCGATGGCAAATATATGAAAGGTGCCTGGAAGCGAATTTATAGCAGATTTGAGGAAGATGAAAAAAGAGTGTGGGACTCTGTTTATAATATTAGAAACGATAAATTCGATAAGACATTACCAGAAAACAGGGAACTAGCTGAATGGAAATTCCAAAGGTATATCAAAGATTACCTGCGCTGTATCGCTTCTGTTGACGATAATATAGGCAGGGTTCTTGACTATCTTGATAAAAACGGACTTGCTGATAATACAATTGTTGTTTATACTTCCGATCAGGGATTCTACCTTGGTGAGCACGGCTGGTTCGACAAAAGATTTATGTATGAACAATCATTCCGTACTCCTTTATTAATTCGCTATCCCAAAAAGATTAAACACAAAGTCGACAGCGCAAATATGGTTATGAATCTTGACTACGCCCCTACCCTGCTCGACTTTGCAGGTGTCCCAGTTCCTGACAAGATGCAGGGCGTTTCAATAAGAACTATTCTGGAAAATAAAAAACCTGCACAAAGCCGCGATGCTGTCTATTATCACTACTTTGAATATCCCAACGAACATATGGTTAAAAGGCATTACGGAATCAGAACCAAACAATATAAGCTGATACATTTTTATTATGATATTAATGCCTGGGAGTTATTTGATATAAAAAAAGACCCTGATGAGCTTAACAATCTGTATGGTAATAGCAATTACCAGGATATTGTTACCGAATTAAAAACCAAACTTCAGAGCTTGCGTGAGCAATATGATGATACTGACGAGAAGGCCTATTTACCAAAGCCTCCCGTTCAGGTTGACAACCTGGCCAAAGGTGCTATAATTAAATATTTCCAACCCTATTCAAAAAGGCATACAGGCGGAGGAGACAAAGCTCTCATTGACGGTATCTGCTCTCCCGAAACATTTATTCCCCCGGCAAATTACAAAAGTTGGCAAGGTTTTCAGGTCGATGATCTGGAGGTGGTAATTGATTTAAAGAAGCAAACAAATATTTCGGAGATTACAGCAGGCTTTCTGCAAAATCAAAGTAACTGGATATTCCTTCCTGAATCGGTTGATTTTGAGGTGTCAAAAGATGGAAAAAAGTATGAAGCAATAGAGTTCTTCAAAAACGAAGTAACCAATCCGGAGGCAATAGTAAGAAAAGTGGAATATTCAAAAAAGTTTGAGTCCAAACAGGCCAGGTATATTAAGGTTACAGCAAAAAATATTGGCATCTGCCCTGAATGGCACAGAGGTGATGGAAAGAAAGCCTGGATGTTTTGTGATGAAGTGATAGT
>JAOZLR010000228.1 GCA_029934735.1 Bacteroidales bacterium | reverse complement strand
ATTAGTAAAATATCCGCCAATAAAAACATTAGTAGTATTATAAACAGCAACACTCTTTATATAACTATAGGAATATACATTACCTTGCATGGTTTTTACCCAATCAAGGTTACCATTTGTACTATATTTAGCAACGAATAAATCGTTTTTACTAGATGGATTATATTGAAAATCATCACCAAAAAACAATATGTCATTTGCTTGTACGCCAAAATAAACATTGCCTTCATTGTCAATATCAAACTGGTTATAGTCATACGAGTGACGGCTACCAGACAGTTTGGTAATTTGTTTTGCCCATAAAGCATTTCCATCACTATCTATTTTTGCTATAAATTTATTATAGTATGACAATGGATTCTCCAGCAATATGTCATCGAAATATGCTATGTAACTAAAATTTCCCTTAATATAGCTATTGCCATCAATGTCTGTTTTTATTCCTGTAGGCCACGAGACATCATCATACCACTCATGGTTACTAGCGGCAAATGATTTAATCCATAGTACCTCTCCACTTGAATTAAGCTTTGCAAAAATTATATTTCCATCACCCGCCATCATTAAATGTTCAGTATTGTCAACAGTAACATTTTCAGAAGCAAATTCACCGGTTAAATACACATTATTATTCCCATCAACAGACACTAATCCAAGATATTCCACACTTTCACCACCAGCTCTTTTAGTCCAAACTAAATGAGCATCGCTATCATACTTTGAAATAAAGCAATCCGTACTACCTGCACTAACTAATTCAGTATCACTTATTGATATTGTCTCATTAAAAGTGCCACTTAATATAATGTTGTTTGCATTGTCCGCTGCCAGACATAAAATTTCTCCAGCAAAATCTTCTTGTAAGGACCATTTGTAAGCACCGTTTATATCATATTTTATAATAAAAATACTACCATCTTCAGAAGGAGTTAGAGTGGTGCCTCCTGGTATAATAAGCTCATCTTGAAATTCACCAGTAATGTAAATATTTTCATTCTCAGGATCAATGGCAATATAATTGCCGATACCCCCTGCATTGACTTTAATATCGGGAAATTGCCTTATCCAAACAACTTCTCCCTGACCTTTTTGTTTACAAATAAAGATTCCCTCATTAACAGTTTCTCCAAAATAATCTATTGTACCTGAAGTATAATTATATGTATATATATTGCCACTATTGTCAGTAACCATTCCTATCATATAACCTAAAGCACTATTGCCTTCAAATTGGGTTGTCCACTCTTCGGTTGCTTCATTAGTCAACTGAGTTACATAGTTAAGACCATTGTCGCTACCAGCAGTAATAATTTTATTCTCACTATTATAACAAATAGTATTAGGTTGATTTTCAAGTTCTACTTCCCATAGCATCACTCCGTCTGTGTTATATTTAAACAAGAAAGAATTTACAGTAGCATATGCATTTCCACTTGGATTTGTAGTGAGTTCTAAATTATTCCAACTGGAATTAATTTGATTTAACCAAATTGCACCACCCTGAGCGTTAAATTTAGTTATGAAACTACCATTACCATCATTTACTATTGTATCATTACCAAGCACTAAAGAAGAACCGTAAGTTCCAGCCATAAAAAAATTACCAGTATTATCCATTGCAATGCAATCATTACCACTATATCCATTATTTACATGAGATGGTGTAATACCCCACTCAAATACTCCATCAAGATTTGACTTAGCCACAAAAACATCACTATATCCTGAAGGAGGGTTAAGTGATACATTTTCATCAATATAACCATTATCACCATTCTGTATTACTCCAGAATAATAAATATTATTCCCATCAACAATTAAGTTATTAAACCCTATATCGTATGGTACTTCACTAACTAAATTGTTTGATTGATCATACTTAAGCAACCAGGATGGATGTCTATAGTCAATGCTAAATGATCTGGAACAACTTATATAAACATTATCATTTTCATCTACCCCAATGGAAAATCCAATCTCAAATGCATCTTGACTGTGATAGGCACCATTCATTAGCTCTCCGAGGTTATTTAGTTTTGCAAAGAACAATGAAAAACCATTGATATTGGGTAGATCACTTTCACCAACGGTTAAAAATCCGGTATAATAACCTGTTATATAAAGATTGCCATTTGTATCCATACAAATATCTTTACTGTATGTTTCATTGTTTTCTGTTGCAGGAATTTGCGTTAACCAAATAAGATTTCCGTTATTATCTAGTTTGGCAACAAATGCCTCTCTTATTCCTGTTGAGATATAAGTATTGCCCAACAGTGACATTTGTCCTACAAAACTACCTGTTATATAAATGTTGCCATTTTCATCAGAAATTACTGCATTAACATCATCGTATGCAGTACCCCCAAACTGTCCTTTCCAATTTAAGTCGGGTGTATCTCCAAAATCAACTATTTCTCTGTTTCCTTTTTGTTTAATATAACCATTTGATGGTAATCGATTTATGTCATTATGATTTATATCAGGCGGATTTATTTCTTTAAAAACATTCTTATTTTCTATATTATTAAATTCATTTTGGCCTTTGAGATCAAGAACCCCAATAACTAAGATGATACCGAGTATAATGCTAGTGAATTTTTTCATGGCTGATATTTTTACGTTAATGTTTTAACACAATATATGAAATATCTATTCGCATCCCTAATTACAATTAGTAATCGGAAATTTTTAAGTGATATGAAAAAGATTATTATGGTTGAATCTAGGAAGCCTAAAAAAATAATATAAATATTTCATAAATAAAATATTTGAGTATCTTTGCACCCGCAAAATGATGATCCAGTAGCTCTCCAGATAACTATCAGGAGGATAGAGCAGCTGGATAATTGATTGAAAAGATGGTCCAGTAGCTCAGCTGGATAGAGCAGCAGCCTTCTAAGCTGCGGGTCACAGGTTCGAGTCCTGTCTGGATCACAAAATGTTTAAAACCCTTGAAAATTAGTTATTTTCAAGGGTTTTTTTATTTCTAAAAATATTTTGTTAAATTTGAGGCAGCTAATAATCAAGGACAATCACAAATATTTTTCTCGCACCTTGGTTTAGTAGTAACAATTAGTAATATTTTATCATCAAAAAACAAATCTATTATGAAATTAAAACTTTACCTTTTGACTGGATTAGTAATACTATTTTCCTGGTCAAACGCAAATCTTTATGCTCAGGCTGTAAGCCTAGAAAAAGTGGTCACTCCTGTAGGATTTGACAAATTAGAAAACCTGATGGATATCCCAGCTAAACTACCAGGCTACGTAGATAGAAGTTGGAAAGATAATGTAATTCCAAATAAAGATGGCTTTCTGGAAGAGTTTAATAAACCCGCTTCTTGGGCAGGACCTGATCCGGTTTTACAAAATCAAATGACAGGCAATAAATCTTCGGCAACAGTTGACCAAAATTTTGCAGGTCAGATAAATAGAAGTGGAATTGCTCCTCCAGATACTGATGGCGATGTAGGACTCAATCATTATATGCAAATGGTTAACCTATCCTTGCAAATCTGGGATAAAAATGGGAATTCATTATATGGTCCAGCATATAGTAATACACTCTGGGATGGTTTTACGGGCCCATGGTCAAGTACCAATGATGGTGACCCTATTGTATTATACGATGAATATGCAGATAGATGGATAGCCTCACAATTTTCTTTACCTAATTATCCAAGCGGTCCTTTTTACGAGCTTATTGCAGTTTCAGAAACTGGTGACCCAACAGGTGCTTGGTATCGCTATGCTTATGAATTTTCCAATATGCCCGATTATCCAAAATTTGGTGTTTGGAATGATGGATATTATTTTACAATCAATCAATTCGCTCCTCCAAACTTAAATTTTGCAGGAGCTGCTGTTTGTGTTTTAGATAGAGATGCTATGATTGCCGGGGATCCTAATGCCGAAATGCTATTCTTTAACCTTGGAACATCCTATGGTAGTTTATTACCTGCTGACGCAGATGGGCCAACACAGCCTGAAGCTGGAACTCCAAATTACCTAATGAATATGGGAACCAATTCATTGCGTATTTGGGAAGCAGATATTGACTGGGCAAACACATCGAATTCAAGTGTAAATCTGGTAAAAACAGTTTCTACTCAATCCTATTCCTATAGTGGCATTACTATCAATCAACCTGGAACTTCTCAAACACTAGACGCTTTAGCATCTCGTTTGATGTATAGAGTACAATATAGAAATTTTGGCGACTACGAAGTGATGCTCACCAATCATAGTGTAAATGCCGATGGAAGTGGACAAGCAGGTGTCCGATGGTACGAGCTTAGAAATACTGGAAGTGGTTGGAATATATACCAGCAAGGAACTTTTGCACCCGATGATGGTGATAATAGATGGATGGGAAGTGTAGCTATGAATGGTAATGGCGATATTGGAATTGGTTATTCAGTTTCAAGCTCTTCTACTTATCCTTCCATTCGGTTTGCTGGTCAGTTGGCTACAAATTCAGGAACTGGAATACTAGATGTTGATGAAACCAGCATTATAGAAGGAACAAAATCCCAAACAGGCGTAAACCGTTGGGGAGATTACTCTATGATGTCTGTTGACCCTTCTGATGATGAAACATTCTGGTATACAACCGAATATTCTACAGGCGGCTGGGATTGGGCCTCTCAAATTGCTTCTTTTACCTTTGAGCAACCAGTCATAATAGCTCCAATAGCAGCTTTTTCTGGTACACCAACTAGTGTTTCTCAAGGACAAACGGTAACTTT
>JAOZLR010000227.1 GCA_029934735.1 Bacteroidales bacterium | reverse complement strand
GTTTTAACCGGATTGAAAGTGCTAACCGGAACCTCAACGAAAATTGTTATCCAGTCTGCCATTGCTCCGTTCCATAATCCGGGAAGTTCCTGAGCTTTGAGATCTCTTCCATCTTTTGATTTTATGGAGATAAATCCTGTTTCCGAATCTATAAATAGTTTTAGGTTAAGGCGTTCTCCTTTATAGTTTTTTATTCCGCAAACCAAATCAACCGGATTAAAATGTGTTGCAGATTGGGATATCTCCTTTTGCTCGGGGTTATTCTGGTCAATCTGTGACGACTCTACAATTTGCAGAGATACCTGGCCTTTTGAGTTTCTAACCCAGAATGGGCCTCCTCCCGGCTCACCTTCATTTTTTACCATTCCGCAAACACGGACAGGCCTGTTCAATTGCGTGATAAGGTAATTTTGTTTCTCCTTATTGCTAAAATTGTCGTAGGCTTCAGGATATGAAATATTAAGCTCTTTTTGAGCAAAAGCTTTTATCTCTTCAATTAATGATTCTTCAACCGGATTTTTCTTAAGTTCCTTTAAGTATTCAAATGACTTTTGCTGAACAGACAACAGCAATCCGCCAAGAACCTTTTTATATCTCGCAGTATCTCCTTTCATTCTGTCGGGAACGACATTGTCAATATTCTTTATAAAAACCAGATCAGCATCTAATTCATTTAAATTTTCAATCAGAGCACCATGACCACCGGGCCTGAAAATCAGATTACCATTACTGTCTCTGAACGGATTGTTGTCCAGATCAACAGCAATTGTGTCGGTTGAAGGTCTTTGAATTGAAAAAGAAATATCGAAAGAGATACCTGTTGCATTTTCATATTTTTTCTTTAGTGTCTCTACCTCTTTCCTGAAATTGTCAAGATGTTCAGGAGAAACGGTAAAGTGGATAAAAGCATTTTTTTTCTTTGAAATTCCATACTCTATTGATTCTACAATGTGTTCTTCCACAGGCATTCTGTGACCACCTGCATTTTTGTGAAATTTAAGAAGTCCTTTCGGTAATTTTCCATATCCCAGACCTTTTTCATTAAGCAGATACTCCAGAATAACTGCATAATCCATATTTTTCAGATTTTTTTCAATATCAAGGCCCTCTTTTTCCATAATTACCTTAAGGTCTTCGTAAAAGGCAAAATCTTCTATGGATTCAAAAAAGTTTCCAACTGAATGAAATCCGCCGCTTGCAGCACTGCTTTCACCTTCTTCAAGAAAACCAAACAGATTTTTAAACATACGGCTGGCAGCACCCGAAGCAGGGACAAATTTGAGAATCATCTTGTTTTTGGAAGCCTCTTCATAATATTTAATCAAATTATTTGCCTTTGCTTCATCTATTGGAATAAGCCCATCACCAATTGTTGCAGGTTTCACAAGATTAGCATAAGGAAACCCGTTTTTAAAATTTTCTATTTGTAATTTGACATTTTTTATGTCGATGCCTTTTGATTTTATTTGGGCAATATCTTTATCAGTAAACATAATATTTTGATTATTAAGTTGTTAAATTGCTATCCCTGTTTTGAACTAATGATTGGAATCTCTTGGGCAAATGTAGTAATAATTGGAAGTGTAAAAAAAAATAAATATTTTTAGGATTTATATTTAAAATAATTACTTTTGCACTCCGATTTTTTGCCCAGATGGCGGAACTGGTAGACGCGCATGGTTGAGGGCCATGTGACCCTTAGGTCGTGCAAGTTCGATTCTTGTTCTGGGCACATAACAATTAACAGGTTCTATTATTCTTTAATAATGGAACCTGTTAATTGCCCAGATGGCGAAATTGGTAGACGCGCTGGTTTCAGGGACCAGTTCTCGCAAGGGAGTGCAGGTTCGATTCCTGTTCTGGGCACAGTACGATTTAAAGCTCTGGTGTTTTGCCGGGGCTTTTTTATTTGTAAATAGTTTGATTAAATTGGTTGTTTATTAATTAGTTGTACTTTTGGAGCGTCGTTTTTTGAAACAAAAATTGAATAATACGTATAATAATATTTACCACTGATTGTTTTTTGTACAGTCAGTGGATTATTTGGTAGTCTGAATATGTGTAAACCAGGAAATGTAAATGTTCGGGTAAGTATAATTGCTTTGCTTTTTGCTATTGCAATATCGTCGTTTGCATCTGATAAGGTTTTTGAAAATGTTGAGAATAGCAAATACACATTTCACTATAAAAGAGATAATTCAATAAAATCCAATACCAATAATTTTTTTATCAGGGAAATTGCTCGTCACAACCTGAACAGCCTAAACAGTACCAACTTTACGTATTATTATTCGGTTCATCAGTCGATTACCAGGACTGAAATGAATACTTATCTTGTAAAGACAAAGATAAAAGGGGAGAAATGTACCGGTGATATTTATTATCGTGATTTTGATATTTCCGATATTCTGATGCCCAATCATGCCGATCTTAACATTGCAATATATTCCGGTGATACGTTTCTCGAAGATTTTTATTTCAAAAATGTAACTCAGAATGATGAAAAAGAGTTTGAACTCGATTTTGTTTTTGAGGGTAATGAGATTCCTGACAATTATTGGGTGAGAGTAGAAAATGTGGATTTCTATTCCGGCAATAATGATAAAGATGTCTTTTTCAGTAGAATACATGCAATTGATATTTACTATACAGGGATTGCTGTTACTGAGCGATTGTTGAATCAGCTTGATGAGATGAATGTTAAGGATATATATATGTTGCCTGATTTTTATATTAAGCTGAAAGAGGTGGAGAGAGTGTATGCAACAGTTAAAAATTATAATTACCCTCAGGAACTTAACCTTGCGCTGGATGATAAAGCGGGCTATTACACAAAACTGGATGAGCTGGCCCGTAAAATCTCAAAGTATAACTACTCTTACAATCAACTTCTTGGCTCTGTTGACTTCATCAAAATAGATGGCCGTTTTAGCGGTATTGCGAAAGATTATGTTGACTTAACCTCGCGTTACTTTGAGTTGTCACAGGAAGTGACTCACTGGCAATCATCTATATATTATGATTTGGGACTGGTAAAATACACAAATGAAATGCTGGAAGACTATTTCAGTGGCTTTGTAAAGATGATTGATAAAACAGGTGCTTGTAATGAAAAGGCACAGGTTGTTATTTTATTAAAAGATCAGATATTTCAGAGTTATCTTAATAGGGCTAAGGAATTTATGGATGAGGAGAAGTTTCATGTGGCAACAGGTGTTTTGAAGAATGCCGAAAGGTTTTACAAATTGACCAATGGCACTACATTACCTGTTGAGTATAATATTATTAATGCTACGGCAAGTTATGGAATTTATACATCATACATTCAGGTGACTGACAGGGCTATAGAGGTAGGTAATTATGAGCTTGCTGAAAATTATATAAACAAAGCCCGTGAATTTCAGAAACAGCACAAAGAGACAATCATTACAGATAAGTATTTGAAAATAATGACAAATAATCTGGTAAATCTGTATGTTGTCAAAGGGAATAGTCTGAATGAAAGCGAGGACTTTTTTGAAGCAAAGTACTGTTTTGCACAGGCTCACAGGCTAAGTGCCTCAATTTTTGTTTTTAATATGGACTATGAAATTAAGCATGGGTTAAACAAGGCTATTAACGGATTATATAATGGTTATGTTGAAAAGGCAAGGTTTTATTTTGATGAAGGTGAATATTATAAAGCTAATGAGGAGATATTGAAAGCACAGGAGTTGTATAATTCCAACTCTTCCGTTATTATGCCTTCAGTTGAGGTCGATGATATTACAACAGGGGTTAACCGAAGCCTCTATTCTTATCTTATAATGAAAGGTAAAATTAATCTTGATGCAGGAAGCTATACCATTGCATTTGAAGATTTTAATAATGCTTGCAAGCTGGAGGAAGAGTATGAATTCCGGGGAGATTCTTTATTGGAACCACTTTTCAAAGAAGCAGCTGTTCTTGTAATTATTGATAAATGCGAAACAGGTATTGATAATGCCGATAAAAATTATCTTAATAAGGCAAGGGAAATATATGATGAGTGTATGGCTATGCAGGTAGATTGCGGCCTGGAGAAGGATACTGACGTGCAGAAAAGCTTATGGGAGCTGAATAGTAATCTTTTTATCAGAAATTGTGAAAATGAAAATGTTGTTTTTCATAATTTAATTAATAGGGCGGATTTGTCAGTAAATTCCGGAGACTTTATTGGAGCTGTAAATATTTTAGATAAGTCATTTGATGTTTCAAACCAAAATCCCTATTGCGAATTTGATTTGGCACTGGCCGAGGGTCTTACAGCAAAATATAAACCTGCTGCAAGATATCAGGTGCTTGCAAAAAAAGCCCAGCAGGCGCTGATGACGGAAGATCGCGAATCGTTCCTGGATTTCTATGAGGAGATGGAACAGATATCGGCGGAGAATGAAATAGTTAGGGCCAAAATTGAGCCTATGCCGCTGTTTTACCTTTTCTCAGTGAAAAATAATCTCGCATTATTTGAAAAATCAATAGAGCAATATGATAATAGAACTGAGTTTGAAACAGCAATGAAGTTGTTAAAAACAATTGAAGCCAATCATTATTCAATGAAGGATACACGAGCAATTCAGGAGCGCCTTGCATATAAAATGGCTGTTTCAGATCAAGAGGAGGGTGTTGTTGACCCAAAAATCAATGTCGAGAAATATACAGAAGGTAAATCGTGGTATAAATTCTTTAAAAGGACATATATTAAGAGTTCTAAATAATAGGTTCTACTACCATTTTAGTGGGTAAATATTATTTTTCAGTCTATTTAAAAT
>JAOZLR010000226.1 GCA_029934735.1 Bacteroidales bacterium | reverse complement strand
GCAACCTTGCTGCGTTTGAACCTACATCTATTGCTGCATATATCATATCTAAATTATTATCAAACAAAAAACATGTTCAACTCTTACCAATCCCCCATCATTCCACCTTCCCTCCCATAAGTCAACGGATGACTTGCAATCGCTAATGCTTTCACTTAGTCATCGGTTGACATTCCAACCATCTTCCTAAAATACTCATAAGTCTCAAACTGTGACCGTACATCTTCTTTTGACTTTGTTTTACGATACCTGTTAATTCCCTTCTCATCACAAATCCTTGCCTTACAATTATCCTTCAGTTGAATCTGAAGCATATCCCATATCTCCTTTCTAATCTCCTTATCAAGGACAGGAGTAACAACCTCTATTCTTGAGTCAAGATTTCGTGGCATCCAGTCAGCAGAGCCAATGTAGTATTCATTGTCATTATTGTTGCAAAACACAAAGGCCCTTGAGTGCTCCAGAAATCTATCAACAATACTTATCACTTCAATATTTTCGCTAACACCCTTCACTCCTGGAATCAGAACACAAATACCACGCACAATCATTTTTATTTTAACACCTGCATTGCTTGCCTGGTATAATTTTCTTACAACCTTTTTATCTACCAGGCTATTCAGCTTAATAATAACCCATGCCTCTTTTCCCTCTTTTATATTTTCAATTTCATTATCAATCATCCTTAGAATCCAACTACGTAAATGAAACGGGGAAACCAAAAGGGAATTAAATTCAGGAGGCATATATCTCGCTTCAAAAAGCCTGAAAACTTTATCAACTTCTGAAGCAATTTCCTGGTTTGCTGTCAAAAGACTATCATCAGCATAAACATGAGCTGTTGATTCATTAAAATTCCCTGTACTTATATTTGCATAATAGACATCGTTATCATCTTCTCTGCGCTTTACACAAATAAGCTTACTGTGAACTTTATATCCCGGAATAGTTGGTACAATCTTAACTCCCTCATCATGTAGTTTTCCAGCAAGTATAATATTTGCCTCCTCATCAAAACGTGCCTGAATTTCAAGGAAAACTGTTACTTTTTTCCCATTACGAGCTGCATTTACAAGAGCATTCACAACATTTGAATACCTTGCAGCCCGATAAAATGTCATCTTTATTTCTGTGACCTTTGGGTCAATAGAAGCTTCACGCAGAAAATCAATAATATACTTGAAAGACTGATATGGATAATGAAGCATAATATCCTTCTCCTTCAATATGTCGATTATGCTTTTGTTTTCGGGAATATCCTTGTGTGCTACAGGCGGAAAGTCAGGGTATCGCAGCTCTTTTGGGCCTATGTTTGGGAAGGCCATAAAATCTTTGAAATTGTGATATCTGCCCCCGCTTCTCATATTATCGTCAGCCAAAATCTTAAGCTTTTTCATGATTTTACTAAGAAGCTTTGGCGGAATATTTCTGTCATAGACAAATCGAACCGGGGCTCCCCTTTTTCGCTGCTTCAAACTATCACTCATTTTCTCCAAAAAACTTTTTGAGATATCCTCATCAAAATCAAGCTCAGCATCACGGGTTATCTTAATTGTGTATGCATTAAAAGTGTCAAAACCAAAAATAGAAAAGATATCAGCAAGACAATACCTGATCACATCATCAAGAAGGATAATAAAATGCTTATCCTCTGTTCCGGGCAAAATCAAAAAACGCGATAGCGAGCGTTGCGGAACTTTTATCAAAGCATAACTATCATTTAAGTCCTCATTAGAACTGGCCATCTCAACAGCAAGATATATCGAGCCATCCTTTATGGATGTATTTTTCTGAAAATTTTCAAGCATTATGGGAAAAAGATACTGGCGCATTTCCTCCTGGTAAAAACGTTTTACAAACTTTCCCTGCTCGCTGGTTAACTGGGTTTCATCAACAATGTTAATACCCTTATTTGCTAGCTCCTTCTTAATTTTAAAATAAGTTTCCGTAAAAACGATCTCTTGTTCAGCAACAATCTCATAGATATCCGAAAGAATTTTCTTAGGGTCATCCTTTTCTTCAAGGTATTTTTTATCCAATTTGGCAAGCCTGTTTAAGCTAGCCACTCTCACTCTGAAAAACTCATCACGATTGTTGGAAAATATCCCAAGAAACTTCATCCTTTCAATAACAGGAACTGCCGGATCAATAGCCTCCTGCAAAACACGTGCATTAAACTGCAGCCAGCTTATTTCACGGTTTATAATATATTTATCCCACTGTTTGGCCATTAGTTTAGTTTTAATAAATAACTTTCTTAATATTCTCCAAATACACGAAAAAAATATTTTAATTACGCCTCTCCTTTTTCAATATCCGAAGTTTTGACAAAGGATATGGAGAGTAGGTGAGATGATTATATTACTCTATTAGCATCTTTGGAGTAATCACAAATTTAACATTTTTTTTTGCATTTGCAATTTTTTCCCATTTATCAGTTTTGAATTCAATACCAGCTACCGTTGATGTTGGCATCCATTCAAGCTTATTCTTCAGGAAATAGTTAGCAAAATGAGTAAATGTAGGATTATGCCCAACAAGCATTACAGAATTTATATTGTTGGGAATAGCAAATAGGATATCGAACAAATCCTCTTCATCGGCATTATAAATATTACTTTCGATTTTAATTTCCGATTCAGCATAACCAAGTCCCCCAGCTATGATTCGAGCCGTTTCACGAGCGCGCACTGCACTGCTTGATATTATGAGGTCTGGTTTAGCATTTTTTTCCAGAAGGAATCCGGCAACTAGTTTTGTCTTCTTTACACCCTTTTCCATCAATGGCCTGTCGTGGTCAGAAACACCTGGATCGTCCCAGGCTGACTTTGCATGGCGGGCAATATATAATACCTTATTTGCCTTGTTCCGAAACATCATAGTTCAGTTTTGGAAAGTTTATTTCATCCTTCACAACAAATGCATTTGAATACGAACCCGAAATCTTTTTCAGAAATGCCTCAGCTTCCATTTTTGTTCTGTAATCCCCTATTCTCACTTTGTAATACGGCTCCTGAAAAATCAAATACACCGGAACATTGGAGTATTTATTAACAAAATTCGATTTGGCCTCAATTGCCTGACTTTTGGAATAGTTGCCCGCTTCAAAAAATATCTGTATTCTCCAGCCTTCAATTGCAGGATTAAAATCATTAGCTTTAATATGCAGCTTCACCAACGAATCGACTCTCGGATCCTGTACAAGAAGTGCATTATTTAGTGTATCAATCTGTCCGGTTGAAAACAAAACCATTAAAGAAAAAAGGCCGGTAATTATATACTTAATCATTATGTGTTATTTAAAATCGCAGCAAAAATAAATGAATTTGTTCAGAAAGCACTAAACGATTTTCAAAGGAAAATAGTATCTATACAGGAATCCTGTTTTATCTTGATAATACTCTGACATACTCTTTCGCGTGGATACTCAGTACGGGTATAGGTGAATGGTTCACCATTTGTTGCGCATAAGCACCAAGGAAAAGGTTGGCAGTGGTTGTTTCCTGCTCTGTCATTATTACTATCAACTCAGCATCTACAGCTTTGGCGTATTCAACCGTTGCATTTGTTATATTTTCAACATCAACAGTCTCAACCTTATATGGAACATTCTCTTCATCAAGATACTTCTGCACCTGCTTTGAATAATTATCAACCTTGTACTTTATCGCTTTAATGGCTGAAGAATATAGCGAAACAATATGAATTTCAGAGCCGAAATATTTTGCAACCTTAACAGAATACGGAACTTTCTGTCGAGACTCCAGCGAGCTGTCTATAGGAAGTACAATCTTCTTAATACCTTCCTTAATCTCATAATTTGCCCTGACAGTAATTACCGGACAGGGTGCATAAGTCACAATCCTGTAGGCATTACTTCCTATCCAGAACTCCTCAAAACCCGAAACGCCATGTGTACCTGCAATAACCAGCTCGGCATCTATATATTTTGCCTGATTGGCAATTTCCTGATGTACCTTTCCCCTACGAATCTTAAAAGATAGTTCCCCATTCAGCTTATCTTCATATTTCCTAACTAGTTCTTTCATGTTATTTGCAATTACTTTTCTTGATTCCGGCAAATCAATGGGCATTGCAGTTTCGTCTGAAGTTGTGTTGTCAACCCAGACCATTAGAATACTTGCCTTATAAGTATTGGCAACATTTATGGCATATTCCAAAGCGTGTATGGAACAGCGGGAAAAGTCGATGGCTACGATTATCTGTTTCATGATTTTGTTGGTATTAAATGCATTTGCTAAATTACCTAAAAAAATTAATACCGGCTCAGTTTCTTTGAAAAAAAACTCAAATCAATAATTTCCCCATACCGCTTAGCAGACTTCAATACTAAATTTATTGAATTGTCGTTATTCCGTTAACAAAACTCATTGCGACTATCAAATCTGTTTTAAAATATATTTTTTGCATTTAGAATCAGAGAAAAGATCAGTTATAAAATACCTGTCGCCCTTTCAGGGCTTAATTTCTATTTATCTAAATCACAAAGGCTTACGCTTTGCTACAGCCTTTGTTTTTACATTGCGGGGTTTCACCCCTGATGCTTTGAGATATCCATTGTTAAAGGCCAACAACGGTCTGCTTGCTTGGGCTAAAGCCCGCTCTTTGTTGCATAATTTTAACCGCCACATTACTTCGACAGGCTCAGTATATTTACGACGGCTATTGAATAAAAAAAAGTTGCTTCAAAATAAATAGAGGTGGCATTTATGCCAACCTATTCAGATAATACAATCTTGGGCTTTAGCCCAAACATAAATGTCAAGTGTTATGAAAACAATAGTTAA
>JAOZLR010000225.1 GCA_029934735.1 Bacteroidales bacterium | reverse complement strand
GCATTGAGTCATAGATAAATACCTATTTTATTTATTACCATCAATTTTTCATTAAGAAAGTTATTACCTTTGTAGGTGATAAAATTTTTGATTCTACATTTCAATTAGGTTAATCGGTATGATTAAAATTCTTATTGCTGATGATCATCAATTACTTATTGACGGTGTTAAAATAACCCTGGCAAATGTTGAGAATATTCAGATAGTAGCTGAAGCGAATAATGGAGTACAGGTTCTTGAAAAGTTAGAAGATGTGGAAGTTGATGTGGTTTTGATGGATATCAATATGCCCGAAATGGATGGACTTGAGTGTTGCAAGCAAGTCCGAAAGCTATATCCCGAAACCAGGGTTATTGCCCTTTCGCAATACAATGAAAAACGTTTTGTGAAACGTATGGTTAAAAACGGTGCTTCAGGTTATGTGTTGAAAGATACGGACAGAGAAGAGCTGACAGAAGCAATTGAAAAGGTTCATTCAGGAGAGACCTATTTTAGTGAAAAGCTTTCATTTAATTTAATAACTGGCGGAGCAGATAATAAAAGTAACAAATACAGACTATTTCCCAAACTTTCAAAACGTGAGCATCAGGTTTTGAAACTTATTTGTCAGGAATACAACACTCAGGAAATTGCCGATGCTCTATTCTTAAGTCCTTATACTGTCGAGGGTCATCGCACCGGTCTTTTGAATAAATCGGGAGCAAAAAATATCGTCGGACTTGTAAAATGGGCAATAGTAAATGAGCTGGTTGATTAGAGGAAATCGTTAATCTATTCAAAAACAACATAATACATTTTGTTAGTAATTACTACCCCCCTGAAAACCACCGAAAAAAAAAACGGTGGTTTTCAGGGGGGTTTTTCGCTTTTCAATGTAGTAATTTTAGAGCCTGATATTTTAATAAATAGTTTATAGCAAATTTGCTGGATATTAAAATGTTATGGGAATTATAAAAGCTAAATGATATTTAAAAAATTTAAAAATAAGAAAATGGAAAATCAATCAACAACATTTAAGCTATCTGGAATTTCATTGACTTATCTGGTAATATATCTTTTAACACTTTTTCTGTTGGTAAGGCTTCTGACAGGTGTTGGGAATGCAACAAATAGTGATAAAGCAGTTAAAAGTAAAACGGAATTATTTAAGAATTAACGGTAACTATATAAGAAAAGACCCTTAAAATGAACCATCATCTCTGTTAACTATCCTTCCCCTCACACCTGAAAAAAAAGCCGTCCAATTTTGGACGGCTTTTTTTACTTTTAATAGTATCTATTTTAACTATTCGGCAAAAACTTCAAAGTTGATGTTTGATTTGATATCTTTATGCAGAATGATTTCAGCAGTATAAGTTCCAATTTCTTTAATGCTATCACCATCAACCATAATTTTCTTTCTGTCGATGTCGTAGCTAAACTGGTTTTTCAAAGCTTCAGAAATTTGTATGTTATTAACAGAACCAAATATTTTACCTGAATCGGCAGCTTTAGCACCTATTTTAACAGTAATACCATCCAGAGCCTTAGCAAGAGTTTCTGCTTCTTTTCTGACCTTCTCCTCTTTAAAGGATTTTTGTTTCAGGTTTTCAGCCAGAATCTTACGATTGGTTGGTGTGGCAGAAATTGCCATTCCCTGTGGGAGTAAATAATTACGGGCAAAACCGTTTTTTACGGTAACGATGTCGTTAGTATAGCCCAATTTTTTTATGTCTTGTTTTAGTATAATATCCATAACGTCCTCCCTATTTTAGTAAATCTGCTACATAAGGTAATAATCCTATGTGCCTTGCTCTTTTAACAGCCTGGGCTACTTTCTTTTGATATTTTGTTGATGTTCCTGTAATTCTACGAGGTAAAATTTTACCTTGCTCATTCAGAAATCTCATCAGAAAGTCAGGATCTTTGTAGTCAATATATTTTATTTTATTCTTTTTAAACCGACAGTATTTTTTCCTTTTAGTATCAACTGCGATCGGTGTCAAATATTTAATCTCTGAATTTGATTGTGCCATTTTATTTTTAGTTTAAGGGGTAATAATAATTTAAGCTTTAGCTTTTTGTGCTTCTTTTGCTTTCCTCCGCTTCTTCTCGTTATATACTACTGCATGTTTATCGAGTTTTACAGTTAAGAAACGAAGGATTCTTTCGTCACGCTTGTAAGAAACCTCAAGGTCACGAATGATATCACCCTCCGATTTGAACTCAATCAAATAGTAAAATCCTGTTGATTTTTTTTGGACCGGATAAGCCAGTTTGCGCATTCCCCAATTGTTTTCATAAACAATTTCAGCGCCCTTTTCTTTCAGATGCTTCTGATACTTTTTTACCGCTTCCTTTACCTGATCGTCAGATAAAACGGGAGTTAAGATGAAAACGGTTTCATACTGATTTAACATAATAGTTTTTTTAATTAATTTAACTCAATTTATTTATTAAAATCCCTTTTCAAAAAGGACGGCAAAAGTAGAAAAAAAATGATAAATAGCAAAACAGAATTGATTATTTTTTTAAATGCTATTGAAATTTGAAAAATGAAAAATTTACTTTGCCGTATTTACGGTGATCATAATAATGCGAATGGCTTGTAAAATCAATAGAATCGGAATGTTCAATTATCAATATTCCGTTCTTATTTAATAGTGAATTCTCAAAAATCAAATTTGGGATTTTGTCAATATTTTCCATATTATAGGGCGGATCAGCAAAAATAAGGTCGAACAGTCCGCCGGATGAGTTAAGAAATTGACGGTAATCGGCTCTTATTACATATACATTTTCATAATTTAACAGTTGGGCAGTTTGGGAAATAAAAGTTGTACATTTTATATTACTGTCAACTGAGGTTACAGCCTCACAACCCCGTGAAGCAAATTCGTAAGTGATATTGCCTGTGCCTGCAAACAGGTCAAGAACCAGAAGTTTGTCAACTCCTGTTAAATTATTAATGATGTTAAAGAGGCTCTCCTTGGCCATATCTGTTGTTGGTCTTACAGGCAGGTTTATTGGTGCAACTATTTTCCTTCCTCTGTTTTTACCACTTATAATTCGCATCTGTTTAAATTTATTAGGTTAAGAAAGGAGTGTTCGGGAATCTCTTTGATAACATAACTGTATAAAAATGTGTCGCTCAATTTCTCAAATGTAACGTTCCTGATATATTTATACACTATTTCAAATAGTTTTGAATCTTTATCAATTAACCCCATAAGGCTAAGGTCAATCTCTTCCGGAGTAATTCTTAACTGCTCTAATACAAATAAAATATAATAAATAAAATCTTTATTACTTAAGTATGAGAATGAATTTTGATAAAGCAACTTGTTCCCTTCCGTAATAAGGATGTCAATTGTATTTTTTCTGACATTAATAAAAGCCCGCTTCTTTACAGGCAGGTTTTTGCAATGAATTAGAGTGCTCTCAATCAGTGCTGACGTGTGGCTGTGGATTTTGCAGCCCGGAAACAGATTGCTGAGCATTTTTTGAATATCTTCAGGTATCGAAAAAATATTATAGGCATCAAGATTAATAAGGAGGTCAAAGAGAATTTCATCTCCTGAACCTTTATTGTAATTGAATTCTGAAAACTGTTTTTTCTCTTTTTCGTCAAAAAGAGGAGAAGGGATTAGAGTAGTCTTCTGACTTTCATAAAGAATGGAGACATCATAATATTTCAGTGCAAGGTATTCATTGCTTTCGGCAAACTCTCTGAATAGATTACAATAGTCGCTGATTCTTCTTGATCCTTTATATTCAAATGAGGCTAATCCGGAGAGGAAATTTTGTTCAGAGTGAAATAGAGTAAAAGAAAATCCATTCTGCGAGAGCAGAATGGATAACTTATATTCTTCTGAACGGTCTTTGCGGAAAGCTTCGTCAAACTTGCCAAATATCTGGTTGAAGTGCCCGGACATCTGCTAGTGATTACTCCCAGTTGCCGTCAATCGATGCTTCAGTCATTGAACCTACTTTAAGTCCGGGAAACTTATCGATTTGTTCCTTTGATGCTATCAGATTTGTAACCATTTGTATGTCAAGGTCAACAAGATATTCTTTATAAAGACCTGAAGCTTCAAAAACATTAACGGATACCCCTCCTCTATCAATAACTCCGGCATTTATTTTAAAGATTATATTATCGGAAAAGGGGATGTATTTTATTCTATTTACATCAAAGTTAATTCGTTTTCCAAACAAGGAGTCCATAACCGAAACATACCCGATTGTGTCACGAATAGTTTTTGTGAAAGTTGTGTCATTCGGGTCAGGTATAATTTTTACTACCGGAATCTGGCCATTTTTCAGAAAGTCGATGAGTGTATCAAAACTTGCTGTGTAATGTCCGTTTATTGTCTTAAAACCCATTTCAGCACTACGGATATCCTTTAATGACTGGACAACAACATCATTTCTCTTGTCAACTTTCTGGATGAATTTAACCGGTTCCATTATGCTGTCGTACACCATATATGCCAGAACCACAATGATTACTAAAAGTAATACTTTGATTATATTATTTACCATAATGAGATATTTTTTATACGGCAAATTTATAAATAATTTTATATCTATATTGTTTTATTTTCGGAAAAATTTTATTTTTAGTTTTTTTTGATCAAATAATTTGCTATTGATTACCTTTGAAGCCCATTTTTGCCTGTAGTTGGCAAACAGTCTTGGAATGTTCTTTAGGTAGTTATTAAATTAGTATTCGGGGTGTAGCGCAGCCCGGTTAGCGCGCGTCGTTCGGGACGACGAGGTCGGAGGTTCGAATCCTCTCACCCCGACAAAAGAAAAGACTTTCAATCTAATGCCTCTTTAGCTCAGT
>JAOZLR010000224.1 GCA_029934735.1 Bacteroidales bacterium | reverse complement strand
TGCGCAATGAGTTAATGTTATCTACTGAAGAGAAAGATTAATACAGACCAGCACCGCATAACGCATAACTTTTAACGATATCACAATGCTAATTTAAACAACATTCAAAACAAACAACATATTAACATATTGGTTAGTTTTGCCCAATAAGCGCCTAATTCCTGACAATATCCCTGATATCATCAATTATTTTATTGGCAAGATGTATAGCCGTCGTTTCCGATTCACTTTCCGAATAGATTCGTATTATAGGTTCAGTATTCGATTTTCGGAGATGCACCCACTCATTTTCAAAATCAATTTTGACTCCGTCTATTGTATTGACATTATGATTTTTATACTTTTCAGCCATCTGCTTTAAAATATCATCAACATCCATTCCGGGTGAAAGCTCAATTTTATTCTTTGATATAAAATAGGAAGGATAGGTTGACCTTAGGGTAGAGCATGAAACACCTTTTTTTGCAAGATATGTCAGGAAAAGGGCTATCCCGACCAAAGAATCACGTCCGTAATGCAGTTCAGGATAAATAACGCCACCGTTACCTTCACCTCCTATTATGGCATTCACAGCCTTCATCTTTTCTACAACATTGACTTCCCCAACTGCTGATGCAAAGTACTCTCCTCCTGCCTTCTCAGTAACATCTCTTAAAGCCCTGGTTGAAGATAGGTTTGAGACAGTGTTTCCCTTTTGATTTTGCAAAACCCAATCACTCACAGCTACCAAAGTATATTCCTCTCCAAACATTTCTCCATCTTCTGAAATGATAGCCAGCCTGTCAACATCAGGATCAACAACAAATCCAACATCAGCATTTGTTTTCTTTACATGCTCTGATATTTCACCAAGATTTTCAGGTAACGGTTCGGGATTATGTGGGAATTTTCCGTTAGGTTCTGTATATAATTCCTCAACTTTCTTTACACCCAATGCTTTTAACAGAGGTGGCAAAGAAATACCACCTGTAGAATTAACACAGTCGATGGCAACCTTAAATCCGGCTTTCTTGATTGCAGCCACATCAACAAGTGGCAATTCCAGAATTTTTTGAATATGCTTTTCAATAAATGAATCATCTGTTCTATATGAGCCAAGCTTTTTAACGTCAGAATAGAAAAAATCACCACTTTCAATAATCTCAAGAAGTTCAACACCGTCAGCAGCCGAAAGAAACTCACCCTTTTTATTCAGTAACTTAAGGGCATTCCAGTTCTCCGGATTATGGCTTGCGGTCAGAATAATTCCACCATCCGCATTTTCTTCTGTAACTGCCATTTCAACAGTTGGTGTAGTTGAAAGTCCGACATCCACAACATCTGCCCCCATTCCGAGCAATGTTCCGGTAACAAGCCTGTTAACCATTTCACCTGATATTCGGGCATCCCTCCCGATAACAATTTTTATTTTATCAGCACCAACACTTTTTTTAATGAAAGCAGCAAAAGCAGTAGCAAATTTTACAATATCAACAGGAGACAACACATCACCAGGTTTTCCACCTATTGTACCACGTATTCCAGAAATTGATTTTATTAACGTCATAATCCAGTTTTAAATTAGGAGCTGCAAATTTATAAAATAGAATTAACAATTATCTTTTTTCCTCACTTTCTTTTACTATTTTTGTCGAATTATTTTTAACGCAGGTTTTGCAGATGGAAGAAATGAGTAAACAAGAGAGGGAGTATCAGATTGAACTGGTGTCGAAATTCGACATAATGCTCAAAAATGGTGATAGCTATTTCTTTGACGTTGATGAGTTTGAGGTGATTATTGACTATTATCTGGAGAATAACATCCTAAACAAATCGAACCATGCCATTGAAGCTGCCATTGAACAACACCCACGAACTACGGCATTTATTCTCAGGAAAGCTCAGTATTATGTTTCGTCCAACCGAGCCAACAAAGCACTAGATCTTCTGATAAAAATTGAGCAACTGGAACCTGAAAATCCAGATATCTTATTGTCAAAAGCTTCCATTTACAGTCAGTTAAAGCGATACGAAAAAGCCATTGAAGAGTATAACAAAGCCCTGAAAGACGCTGAAAACACCGAAGAGGTTTATACTAATATTGCTTTTGAGTATGAAAACCTTGGCACTTACGACAAAGCCATAGAATATCTAATAAAAGCCCTGGAGTTAAATCCTGATAATGATGCTGTTATCTATGAATTGTCATTTTGCTATGAGATTTCAGGACAGTCGGAAAATGCTATTAATTTTTTTAAACAATTTCTTAACAAAGAGCCATACTCAAAAGCATCCTGGTTTAATTTGGGCATTGCTTATAATAATACTGAAAATTTCAGGAAAGCCATAGATGCTTATGATTTTGCCATTGCTATTGACGAATCATTCGCATCTGCATATTTCAATAAAGCAAACTCATTTGCCAATCTCAACCTATATGAAAAGGCGATAGACACATACAAGGAGACTTTTGAATACGAGGATCCGGATGCTATGACTTTCTACTATATTGGCGAATGCCATGAAAATTTATCTCAAACTGAAGGCGCACTTGATTATTACAATAAAGCTATAAAGGTTGATCCGCTTCTATCGGATGCCTGGGTTGGAATAGGTATGCTTTATGAAGAAAAAGGTGAGCTTGAAATTGCAATAAAACATATTGACAAAGCACTGAATATTGAGCCATCAAATTCCGACTTCTGGTATATGATGGGAGACATCCTTTATAAGGCAGAGAAGTATGATGAAGCCCTAAAATCATATATCAATGTGGCAAGCCTCGACCCCAAGCACCCTGAAATATGGCTGGACTACTCTCATGTTTATGCTCTTGATGTTGATTATTTTAAGGCAATTGAGATTATTGATGACGGAATTGCAGAACAACCGAATAACGCTGATTTTTATTACCGTAAGTTCGTCTATTTACACAGAATGCAGTTACATAAGGAGGCTTACGACATTTTGGAGGAGGCTTTGACGATGGATTACAAAAAACATAAGGCCATAATTGATTACGACCCTGACCTTCTGAAAGATGATAATCTTTTAAGGATAATTGAAATTTACAAAATCAAATAAATCTTAAAGATATGTTAAATTATAAATTACCGTTTCTCCCTGAAAGGCCTGACAAGCCAAGAGAAACAGGACTGGCAATGGTTATGGACAAAGGTTTGAGTGTTGAAGATGCTAAAAATCTTGTGTCTGTGGCTGGTCACCTTATTGATTTTATGAAACTTGGGTTTGGCACCTCTGTCATCACCAATAACCTGAAAGAGAAGATTAAGGTTTACCGCGATGGTGGTATTGATGTCTATTTTGGCGGGACTCTTTTTGAAGCATTTGTCATCAGAAATATATTTGATGAATATAAAAAATACATGTCCGGTTTCGGTGTAAATGCAGTAGAAGTATCAGATGGCTCAATGTCGATGGATCATGGCAAAAAATGTGAATATATCAATGAGCTGGCAAAGGATTATCTTGTTGTTTCTGAAGTAGGCTCAAAGGATGCAGACATTAATATTTCAAATGAGGAGTGGATATCGCAAATGGATGCAGAATTGCAGGCAGGCTCATTCAAAGTTATTGCTGAAGCCAGGGAAAGCGGAACAGTTGGAATATTCTTACCTGATGGAAAAGTTAACACTTCATTAGTTACTGATATTTCGAAAAAAGTTCCATTGGATAAAATAATTTGGGAGGCCCCATTAAAAACTCAGCAGGTATGGTTCATCAAGCACTTTGGAGCAAATGTGAATATCGGAAACGTTGCACCGAACGAAATAATATCACTTGAAACTTTAAGGCTTGGTTTAAGGGGAGATACCTTTACGGAATTTCTTCCTGACAATATGAAGGATTAGGACAAATTTTGGGTTAGACTCAGAACAATCTACTTAACGGATTTTTTAACTTGATTTATGAAACAAAATTTATACACTCTTTTTAAAGGAATTGCTATGGGTGCAGCAAACGTTGTACCGGGTGTTTCCGGTGGAACGATTGCTCTTATCACAGGTATTTTTGAAAGGCTTATTGATGCAATTAAGTCTTTCAATCTAAAAGCGGCAAAACTCCTTCTATCATTTAAATTCAAAGAATTTGCCGGGTACACTGACCTCTATTTCCTTATTGCACTTTTCTCAGGAGTTTTTATTGCCATTATAACTCTGGCAAAACTGTTTGATTTCCTTTTTACAAATTATCCTGTTTATATTTGGTCTTACTTTTTCGGACTTGTGCTGGCATCTGTTTATTTTGTGGGAAAGACTATAAGTAAATGGAGCTGGAGCGTTATTCTGACTTTTTTAGTTGGGACTGCTCTTGCAATTATCATTTCAGTACTAAATCCTGCAAAAGAGAGCAGTAATTTTATTTATCTGATGCTATGTGGAGTAGTTGCAATGTGCAGTATGATTCTTCCGGGATTATCGGGCTCATTTGTGTTGATCTTAATGGGAAATTACCAGTTGGTAATGATAGATGCTGTTAATAATATGGATTTTGGCATTCTGATTCCTGTTGTTATAGGTGCAGTGGTTGGATTGATTGCTTTTTCGCACATTCTTTCCTGGGTTTTCAAAAGGTACAGAGACCAGACAATATCGTTACTTACAGGATTTATACTTGGGTCTGTATCAATATTATGGCCCTGGCAAAAAGCTATATATCTGAAAGATACAGCAGGAGAACTAATCTTAAAAAAAGGTGAACCCATTGTTGAACATTATAGCCGCTTTTTACCTGAATCGTTTGACCAACAGGTTATTTTTGCTATTGTTTTTGCCATCTTAGGAATTGTAACAATCTGGGCAGTTGAAAAAGCTGCTGAAAAAACAGATTAACCAT
>JAOZLR010000223.1:3224-4841 GCA_029934735.1 Bacteroidales bacterium | reverse complement strand
TCAATACCGTAAATATTATAAAAGGAATAATTTTTAATACACTAAAAAGTTGTTAATCAAAATGTAATAAATTTCAGTGACAATTTAGATAAAATTTTGATTCTATGTTTGTTGTGCCTCTAATGATTTACATCTTAATTTAAGATATAGTTTTGTAAGAAAAACAAACTATAAAATACCTTCTTTAAGAATATCATGCAAATGAACCACGCCAACATAATTAGTGCCATCCACTGCAAGTATCTGGGTTATATTGTTTTTGCGCATTATGCTCAATGCGTCCACCACAAGTGTATCTTTCTCCAATGTTTTAGGGTTCGGGGTCATTATATCCGAAGCCTTAAATTGATCAATGGGAATATTTTTCTCCAGCATTCTTCTTAAATCACCATCGGTAATAATCCCCACAAGCTTTCCTTTTTGAAGTACGGCAGAAACCCCTAAACGTTTTGAAGAAATTTCCATCAGGGTTGTTTTAATGTCAGCATCCACATCCACCTGAGGCAATTCATTATTGATATATAAGTCAGATACTTTTAAATATAATTTTTTTCCGAGAGCCCCACCAGGATGGAACCTTGCAAAATCATCAACGGTAAAACCTCGGCACTCAAGCAATGAAACCGCCAGTGCATCTCCCATTACCAACTGAGCAGTCGTACTTGATGTGGGAGCCAGATTATTGGGGCAGGCTTCCTTTTCAACCGTTGTATTCACTATAAAATCAGCCTGGATTGCTAAAAAAGAATTCACATTACCCGTAAAAGCAATGAGTTTATTCCCACGATGTTTTATCAGCGGCACAAGAATTTTTATCTCCGGCGTATTTCCACTGTTCGAAATACAAATAACGATATCTTCATCGCGTATTGTACCCAGGTCGCCGTGAATAGCATCGGCAGCATGCATAAATATGGCCGGGGTACCGGTAGAGTTCAAAGTTGAAACTATCTTGGTTGCAATATTGGCACTTTTACCAATTCCTGTGATGACCACTCTTCCCGACGAGTTATAAATCATTTGTACCGATCGTGCAAAATCATCATTTAATTGTAATTTCAATTGCCTGACGGCGTCAGCCTCCTGTTCAATAGTGCGAATTGCTATATCTTTTATTTCTTCTGTTGATTTCATCTGTTTAGCTGTATTTTCAATGATTTCCTAAGTTTCGGGATCATTTACCATGATTGAATAATTGTTTCCTTGATTTAATTATTATTCAATTATGGACATTTAAAAATAGTATCCTTTAATTTTCCCGTAAAAATACAACAATGATAAGAATAATTTATTGTTTTCGAATTTTCGCATAATTTGATTTTGTTAAATTTTTTTTATATAACTTTGTAATATCAGGATTTAGAATAAGTTTGTTAAATGCATTTTTTTAATTTAAACTTTCGAGTTTACTTTTATTTGTGTATTTTTGAAATGCGTTTTCAGAAAAGTAGAGCAGCAGGCTAATTCAAAATGAGGAAAAAGGCTTAACATTTGATAGCCTGAAAAGTTTATGAATTTTTCACTTTTGTACCGCTTATACGGTATCAAAGCCGAAAAAATCAAATTTTTTTCGAGGGTTAACCCTTGACTGAATTCAGTCAGCCTCTGGTGATTAAT
>JAOZLR010000223.1:0-3124 GCA_029934735.1 Bacteroidales bacterium | reverse complement strand
AATTTTTTTCGAGGGTTAACCCTTGACTGAATTCAGTCAGCCTCTGGTGATTAATTCATGATTAATGAATTAATCAGGTTAGAACCTATATAAGACACAAATTAGTTATTAATATTGATTAAGCTATAAAATGGCTAAACAAAACAATCATTCCTTACACGAACATCTCAAAAATATTTTTGGATTTGATAATTTTAAAGGGACTCAGGAGGAAATAATCGAGAGTGTATTAAGAGGAGAGAATACATTTATAATAATGCCCACCGGTGGTGGTAAGTCAATGTGTTATCAGTTACCAGCCATAATTGGTGAAGGAACTGCCATAATTATTTCCCCTTTAATTGCACTGATGAAAAATCAGGTGGATGCTATTCGCAATTTCGGGACTGAAAAAGGAATTGCCCATGTTCTAAACTCATCACTTTCCAAGGGTGAAATTATACAAGTAAAAGAAGATATGTTATCAGGTAAAACCAAGTTGCTTTATGTTGCACCTGAATCATTGACAAAAGATGAAAATGTTGAGTTTTTAAAAAGAATAAATATTACCTTCTATGCTGTTGATGAGGCTCATTGTATCTCCGAATGGGGACATGATTTTAGACCTGAATACAGAAGGATCCGACCGATTATTGAAGCCATTGGACAGGAAGTCCCAATTATGGCACTTACTGCCACAGCCACATTGAAAGTTCAACAAGATATTCAAAAAAACCTCAATATACTTGACGCAAGTGTTTTCAAATCTTCTTTCGACAGGCCCAACTTATATTATGAAATAAGACCGAAAACAAAAAATGTAATTAAAGATATTATCCGATATATCAAAGGTCATACAGGCAAATCTGGGATCGTTTATTGCCTGAGTCGTAAAAAAGTAGAAGAACTGGCAAATTCATTTGTGGTTAACGGGATTAAAGCCCTTCCATACCACGCAGGTCTTGATGCTGCAACAAGGCGTAATAACCAGGATAGTTTCCTGATGGAGAAAGCTGATGTAATTGTTGCAACAATTGCCTTCGGAATGGGAATTGACAAACCTGATATCCGTTTTGTGATACATCATGATATTCCAAAGAGCATAGAAGGCTATTACCAGGAAACGGGACGCGGAGGAAGAGATGATGGCGAAGGGAATTGCATAACCTTTTACAGCTATGACGATATTCTGAAGCTCGAAAAATTTATGAAAGGAAAACCTGTGGCCGAACAGGAAATTGCAAAACAGCTTTTACAGGAGACTGTTTCTTATGCTGAATCTTCTGTTTGCAGGCATCGGCAATTGCTTCACTATTTTGGTGAAGAGACAACAAAAGACAATTGTGGTGCGTGTGATAATTGCCTGCACCCCAAAGAGCTTTTTGAAGGGATGGATTATATAAAAATAGCCCTTCAAACAGTTTTAGAAGTTAAACAGCTGTTTAAAGCAAATCACATTATCAATATCATTACAGGGAATAACACTGCAACCATTAAATCTTTTAAGCATAATAATCTTAAGGCTTTTGGAAGAGGGATGGATGAAGACGATAAATACTGGAATGCTATTATCCGACAAGCATTAATTAAAAATCTGCTGGTAAAAGATATCGAAAATTATGGCTTGTTAAAAGTTACCGAAAAAGGTCATAAATTTATTGAAAGCCCTTATTCCGTTATGCTTGCCCATGACCACAACTATGATAATGCTGATGATGGTGATGAAACTTATGGTGAAGGGGGCGCGAAAACAAGTACAGCCGACAAAGTGCTGTACACTATGTTAAAAGATCTCAGAAAAGAAATATCCCGTAAAGAAAACCTACCCCCATTTGTAATTTTCCAGGATCCCTCGCTCGAAGATATGGCCATACAGTATCCTATCAAAGTTGAAGAATTGTTGCAGATAACGGGTGTGGGAGCAGGTAAAGCCAAAAAATACGGAAAACCGTTCCTCGATTTTATTAAAGAATATGTGGAAGAAAATGAGATTATGAGACCCAATGATATGGTTGTAAAATCGATTATAAATAAATCGGGCCTTAAGGTATATATCATTAAAAGTATAGACCGCAAATTGCCCCTCGGAGATATTGCCCACACCAAAGACCTGAATGTGGAGGAATTGCTTACCGAAATTGAACGAATTGTTTCTTCCGGAACCAAAATTGACATCAATTATTACATTGATGAATTTGTGGACGAGTACCATCAGGAAGAGATATTTGAGTATTTTGAGGAAGCCGAATCTGATTCAGTTGAAGAAGCCCTTGTCGAATTGGGTGAAGACGAATACTCAGAAAGAGAAGTAAGAATGATGCGTATCAAATTCTTATCGGAAGTAGGAAATTAATTTTCTTTTTTTAATTTCGCCCAAACTTTTATAAAACAAAAAATTTAATTTACCAATAAATGGAAAACACAAAATTATCGCGTGCAAGTATTGTATTGAGTATCATTGGTCTTGTGGGCCTAATCGCACTATACGTAATTTTTTTCAATTCAATAAACAAAGTTCAGGAAACGAAACCGGCAGAAATAATCAATCTCCCATCCGTTTCTTCTTCAGAAGGTTCAATTGCCTTTGTAAACTCCGATTTGGTTTTATCCCAATATAAACTAGTAGATAAACTTGGTAAAGAGTTAGAAAGAGAAAGTAAAAGAAAATCAGACGATATTTCTTCCAAAGAACAGGAATATCAAAAAGATGCCGCCTATCTTCAGGAGCAAATACAAAGACAGACTATTTCGGAGGAAAGTGCCCAGCAGATTTACTCACAACTTATGGCAACCCAACAGGATTTGTATAGCCTTCAGGAAAGATATTCGATGGAACTTTCAAGAAAGGAAATTGAAATGAATATGATCCTTTTGGATAGTATCCGTAAATTTTTGGGAAGATACAATAGCTCTGCTAATTTTGACTATGTACTTAGTTATAACGACAACGGGGGCATCCTGTTTGCCAAAGACACCTTTGATATTACACCGCAGGTGATACAGGGTATTAATAATGAGTATGATATTAAATTCCCCCCTCCTCCACCTAAAAAATGAAGCAGACCCTCATCGTATTCATAGTTCTTTTTTCTCTGATTTTTCAATCAGGGTGTACTGAGAAAGTTCGCAAAAAACAACTTCCTCC
>JAOZLR010000222.1 GCA_029934735.1 Bacteroidales bacterium | reverse complement strand
ACTATTTTTTATAATTTAGTGGAATAAATTATTGCATTTGCAACTTGAACCTACCTAGTACCTTATTAGTAAAGAATAAGCAAAGGTATATTTATTTAAATAGGGAGCAAATTTATATGCGTTTTTTTGTACATTCGTCAGACAGACTACTGCGCACAAAGCATGCGCGAAGTCAGTGATCACATTCGTCAGACCACTACGCAAAGGCATGCGCGAAGTCAGTGGTCAGACGAATAAGCCCACAGTTTTATAGCTAAGGGATTGTTACGGAATGCCTTCCCTCCGGCTACCTGGTGATTCCTCACAATGACGGAGAAGCTAGGGGACAAGAACCAGGCGGAAGCCTATGTTGTAGGAGCTGAAGCCGGGGCTGCTGCGGCGATAAGCCACACGGCAGAACCCGGCGCCGTTGCCCCAACTGCCGCCGTGACCCACGCAGTACGAACCCGTTTCCGATCCCTGCGGATTGTTCCGTGGGCTGTTTTTGTAATATTTAGCACTGTACCTGTCACTGCACCACTCCCACACATTTCCACTCATATCATAAATTCCCAATTCGTTGGGTTGCTTTTGTCCAACAGGATGAGTTTTACAGTTATTATTTTTTATTCTATCCCAATTCGAGTCTCCATTAAGTTGTTTATCACCCGAGTTTTTCCAATACCAGGCAACTTCGTCAATGTTGTTACTGCCGGCATATTTATATCCTCCCCCTGCACCCCCTCCAGAGGGGGATAAGGTGCCGCCTCGTGCTGCATATTCCCATTCCGCTTCTGTTGGTAACTTGTAATTTTGTCCGGTTTTTTGGTTTAGCTTTTTTATAAATTCCTGCACATCATTCCAGCTTACTGTTTCTACCGGGCAATTATCACAACCACTGAAATGGCTTGGGCTGCTGAGCGAAGCCGAAGCACCCATTATATCTTGCCACTGTTTTTGGGTAACTTCATATTTTCCGATATAAAAATCATCAATAGTAACCTCGTGTGCAGGCTTTTCATCATCACGACAATCGCTTTGTTCGCTTGTGCAGCCCATAGTAAAAGTACCGCCTTTTACAAACACCATTTCTATATCGCCACTGGGGCCTTTTTTAAGTTTAATATTTTCGTCCAAAACCTGGTTTGCTGTTAGGGTTATGGTTTCGGTTCTATTTGCGTATTCTTCGGCTGTAACTTTTAGCGTGTATTGTCCAACCGGTATATCACGAAAGATGTGCATCCCTTCGGCAGTGTAATGCTCTCCGGCATCGCCCGTAAGTTCTATGTTCGCATTAAATGGGGTAACTGCTACTTGTATTGTGCCGGTGGCTGCATTGGGATACAGATCAATGGTAAGCCGGTCGTTGCGCTTCAAAACTATTTGCTGTTCTACCTCTTCGGCCTTGGGTATTGTAACTTTTATGTTAAGCAATTGAGGAACAAGCTTTATATTTTGATGTTCGGGGTATTCGGTGCCATTAATGAAAACTTTTGCTGTTTCAAAAGTGTTTATGCTAATAAAACCTACGTTTTCCTCTAATGTATATTGCTTTTTCGTTTGAGGAGGAGCCACGGTAAGGGTTTCGTTTTCTATAATTACGTAACCCTCTTTCTCAACTTTTACAGGATAAGTTCCCCTGGGATAAAAAGCCGATAAGGGAGTTTCGCCAAGTTTTACACCATCTAAGTAAACAGTTGCTTCCGAAGGGTCGCTCTCTATCATTAATGCTACTCCGGTTATCTTCGGGAGCTCGAAATTAAAATAAACCTCAGCTTTACTAACATTAATCGTTTTTTCAAACTTTTCATATCCCGCCATTTCTAAAATCAGAGTGTGACTACCTTCCGTCAACTCCATAGTTGGCTTTTCTCTGTTTACCTTTTGCCCGTCAATGGTTAATGTGGCATTTTCAGGTTTCGTAATAACAGTTACAGGCCAGGAAACTATCTTGGGTTCGGGGGTTATAACTTCCAGCTCTAACTTATAGGTCTCGCTTGATTCAGGAATTATTTTCAGGGTGTATTCTATGGTTTTTATTCCACTTTTAAAAATTTTCAAACTGCGTGTTCCCTGTGATACATAGACCCAATAATCGCCATTTTTCCATTTAACATCACCTACAATAACGCTGCTGGAAGTAAACCCCAGGCCTGTTTCGGCTGTGCGCACAAGTATCAGGGCACAGGCTTCGTCGTTTGCATCTGTCCGTTGGTTTTTGTTCATTCGTGCCAGCATGCTGTTTGCCTCGTGAGTAAAGGAGCTAACCCTGAATTCCGGACTTTGAGCCAACAGATGAACAGATAGAAGCAGAAATGTAATAAATGAAAAGATGTACCGGGTTTTTATCATTGTTGTTTTGTATTAAGAGTGGTTTAAAAACGCTTTATTATAATAATCCCTTTGAAATTATTAATTCAATTACAATAAACAGCAAGCAAAGATATATATTTTTTATATTTTTGTCACAATGTAAAAAAATTAAGTACTAAATGGTAAAATTAAATGAAAACGAAATAATTGATGGACTGATAAATGAGGATGCCTGTACTATTAAATTTGTTTATCGAAATTATTTTTCTTCAATCGAATCACTGGCCAATCGTTTTCAGGGATTAAAAATGCAGGCCGAAGATGTTTTTCAGGAGGGACTGACAAGGGCAATTATAAACATAAGAGCCGGTAAGTTTAAAGGTGGGAGTCTGTTTTCAACATATCTTTTTAGTGTTTGCCGGAATGTTTGCCTGAAAGAGATAAAGAGAGATAAGCATCATATTGCAATGACAAATGACTTTGCTAATGAAGATGATGGAGATGAGAGATTTGAGCTCTTTAAGAGATTGATAGCATTAAAAAACAGGTTGGATCAACAGTGTATTGATATTATAGACTTAAGAATGAGGCTAAATCAGTCAAATAAAGAGACAGATGAAAAAAACAATATGAAATTTGATGTAATTGCCGGAAAATTAAACCTATCGGTTGACAATGCCCGCCAACGGTTTAAAAGATGCATTGGAAAGTTAAAAAAATTGGTTTTTGCAGATCCACTAATAAAAGAAAGTATGTAAAAAAATGAAAGAGCAAAAAGACAATATTGATTATTTTGATTTGATCGAGGATTATCTTGACGGAGAATTGCCAGATAGTGGCAGGATACTTTTTGAAAAAAGACTTTCCGAGGATGCTTTGCTTGCTGAAGAATTCGAAATAAGAAAAAATATTGCTTCACTACTTAAAAGTGCTGCCGAATACCAAAATACCAGGGATAATATCCACAATGTTTTAAGCAATAAAAATCATAATAGTTTTCTATTCAGACCATTTTTTGTCATTGCAGCGAGTGTAATAATTCTTATAGGCCTCTATTTTATTTTAAAAGAAAACAAAAATTCTGAACAGGACTCGTTGATATCTGAAGCAGATACTTCAGTGCAAATTTTACGGCCTCATATTAAAAAGGTAGAACCCAAAGCAAGCATTGAATTTTACCGTCCGTTTTCACAAATACCTAAGGGATATAAAGTCGAAATTTTAGCTGACAGACTAAGAAGTCTTCACCGTAAATCAAATTATCATTACAGAATGAAACTGGAATTTACTATTCAGCCTGATTTAACAATAAGTAATTTTTATTTTTATTCTATTGACAGTATTTCTGAAGGTAATTATATATATATGAACGACTCATTAATTGAAGGCGAACTATTCTATAAATTCAAGTATATAGTAGAAAAAGATGGTATTATTATGATTCATGCTGATAGTTTAACAATCAACCTATCTGAATGAAATAGAGTTCCTATACTCCTCTATCGTGTTGATATTCACCAAAATAATGTCATTATCAACCTCAATTCTTTTTCCCTGAAATTTTTGGAGGTAATCACGCAAGGTGATTCTGTTATCTTCTTCATTTATTATTGCCTTCACAACTATTTCACTTAATATAACCGGATGCCCTCCCCGCCCATTATAAGCCGGATGACAATAATCAAATTCTGAAACTGATCTTAATAATAACTTTAACACACCCTTGTCAACAAACGGATTATCAATATTATGTATAAATATATAATTGCTATTAGCCAAACTATTCAAACCGGTTTTTAGAGAATAAAACCGTTCATATTCAGGATGGTGATTAATAACAATTTTTGCAATTCCCGGAAGCCGGAGATTTAGCTTGTCAAATAGCTTTTTTCCATCTCCATTCATTACAACAACAATTTCCTTACATCCGAATGCCAGATATTGATCCACAATCTCTTCAAGGAAGATTTTTTCATCATTGAATTTTAAAGCAAACTTAGGCTCTCCCATCCTACCCGACCTGCCTGCTGCAAGAATTACTACCGAACACTCCATACTCATAATAAATTTTTAGGGTTCTACTGCTAATTTAATTGGTAAAACTATATTTATCATTTATTCAATCATTCTCGCATTTATCAATTATTAGTCTACAAAACTAATGCAATTCAATAAAACTCAAAGCTTTTAATTAACTAACAATTACGGTTAATAAGTTCATCTTTCATTTTTAAAATATTTAGGTTTTTTATTTATTTTTGCAATTAACAGATACCATTACATATGAAGAAATTTCTATCACTTTCTTTTGGGATATTACTACTTTTTAGTTGTACTTCACCTCAAAAACTCCAGCATTTTTCAAACAGCAATTTAATTTTTGGTTCAGGTGGCGGCATTACCGGCGCAACAAACACATATGTTTTACATTACAATGGAACTATTGAAAAAACCAACAGTCTGACTAACGAAACTACTCAGTTCACTCAAATTTCAGGTAAGAAGTCGAAATCATTTTTCAGTCAGTTTCTAAATGACGGACTGGATACGCTAGCTTTTTCTGTACCC
>JAOZLR010000221.1 GCA_029934735.1 Bacteroidales bacterium | reverse complement strand
TATCAGATTATGCTTTAGGCATGGATGCTCTTCTGGAGGCCCAGAGAATTAAAGGAGAAATTTCCGAATTCGAGAACGAACTTTGGGATTATTAAAAGGTATTAGTTATAGAAGAAACTCTCCAGTTCGGGGAGTTTTTTTTTGCCCTGTTTTTCGTACTTTTGCTTTTTAATTCCAAATGAATGAAGACTGTAAATATTTTCGATACTCCAATTGAATATCTCAAAGGTGTAGGACCGGTAAGGGCTGATATCCTGAAAAAGGAACTGAAAATATTTACATTTAATCACCTTCTTCACTATTTTCCTTTCAGATATGTTGACAGAAGCAAATTTTATAAGGTTACCGAAGTAAATAACGATTCTATCTATTTTCAAATTAAAGGTAAAATCATTGATATGCACAAAGTCGGACAGGGTAGGAGTCAGCGTCTTGTTGCCACACTTTGGGATGAAACCGGTAATATTGAACTTGTGTGGTTTAAAGGAATAAAATGGATTGTCGATAAAATTAAATCCGATAAGGAGTATATTGTTTTTGGTAAGCCAAATTACTTCAATGGCAGATATAATATCCCACATCCGGAAATTGAAGAGGTTGGCGCAACTAAAATTGATTTGGGTGAACAATTGCAACCCTTTTACTTCTCAACCGAAAAATTAAAATCAAAAGGCCTTGATAGTAAGGGTATTAGCAAAATAATGAAAAATCTGATGCCTGTAATTCAAGGACATCTAAACGAAACATTAACTCCTGAAATAATTAGCAACCTAAAATTGATTCCAAGGGAAGATGCTTTAATAAATATTCATTTTCCAAGGAATCAGCAAATACTTCAAAGAGCCCGTGCAAGACTTAAGTTTGAAGAATTATTTTTTATTCAGTTAACACTTCTTGAATTAAAAATAATTCGCACCGAAAAAGTTAAAGGTCATGTTTTTTCTGTAGTTGGCACTTACTTCAACGACTTTTATCATAAAAACCTGCCTTTTGAGCTTACCGGAGCACAAAAGAAAGTTACAAAGGAGATACGTGCGGATTTGGGATTGGGAAAACAGATGAACAGGCTTTTGCAGGGAGATGTGGGAAGCGGGAAGACATTGGTTGCCTTGATGAATATGCTAATTGCTGTTGATAACGGTTACCAGGCTTGTATGATGGCTCCAACCGAAATTCTTTCGGTTCAGCATTTCAACTCCATCTCAAAATTTTTGCAGGGACTTGATATTAACGTTAGGTTACTTACAGGCTCAACAAAAACGGCAGAGCGTAAAATTATACACGAAGAGCTGCAAAACGGAGAATTGCTACTACTTGTAGGAACCCATGCCCTGATTGAAGACAAAGTGAAGTTTAAAAACCTCGGACTTGTAGTTATTGATGAGCAGCATCGTTTCGGAGTTGCACAAAGAGCTAAATTATGGAAAAAAAACATTATCCCACCACATATTCTGGTTATGACGGCAACACCTATCCCCAGAACTCTTGCAATGACTTTTTACGGTGACCTTGATGTATCGGTTATAGATGAAATGCCTCCCGGAAGAAAACCAATAAAAACTGTCCACTTTTATGATAAGGACAGGCTGAAGGTTTTTGGGTTTATGAAAAAACAGATAAAAGAGGGTAGGCAAATTTATGTTGTTTATCCCCTGATCAATGAATCGGAAAAACTTGATCTGAAAGATTTAATGGATGGTTATGAAAGCATAAGCCGTGAATTTCCCCTTCCTAAATATGCAATAAGTATGGTACATGGCCAACTAAGCAGTAAAGATAAAGATTATGAAATGCAACGATTTGTTAAAGGGGAAACACAGATAATGGTGGCGACTACCGTTATAGAGGTTGGTGTTGACATTCCGAATGCAACAGTTATGATAATAGAAAATGCAGAACGATTCGGACTGTCACAATTACATCAGTTACGCGGGCGTGTCGGAAGAGGTGGTAGTCAGTCATTTTGTATTTTAATGACAAAGGACAAGCTCACAAACGATGGCTGGCAACGTATAAAAACGATGGTAAGCACAACCGACGGATTTAAAATATCCGAAGCCGACTTAAGGCTACGTGGACCCGGAGACCTGATGGGAACCCAGCAAAGTGGAATTATTGACCTTAAAATAGCAGACCTCATAAAGGATGAAAAAATTCTGCAATATGCAAGGACTACAGCAATAAAGCTTCTTAAAAAAGACCCTCATCTGAATAATGAAGAAAATAGAGTTCTCCGTAAACAGTTAGCCTATTTGAATAAAAACAGAATTGACTGGAGCAGGATAAGTTAATAAATCTTACATTTGCAGTTTCAAAATTTTTTAAAATGAAAATTTCATATAACTGGCTGAAAGATTATCTCGATTTTGAGCTTTCACCGGAAAAGCTTTCCAAATTACTAACTGATAGCGGCCTTGAGGTCGAAGGTCTCGAAAAGTGGCAATCGGTAAAAGGTGGAATGGAAGGGATTGTAATAGGAAAAGTTGTTACCTGCGAAAAACATCCCAATGCAGACAAGTTAAGTGTTACTACCGTTGATATTGGTGATGGGACTCTACTTCCAATCGTTTGTGGCGCACCTAATGTTGCAGTTGGCCAGAAAGTGGTAGTTGCTACTGTCGGGACAAAATTGTATGAGGGAGATAATTACTTTGAAATAAAAAAAGCCAAACTACGTGGTGAGGTTTCAGAAGGAATGATTTGTGCAGAAGATGAAATCGGTTTGGGCACTTCTCATGATGGAATAATGGTGCTTGATGAAGAAGCAAAGCCTGGCACAACTGCGGCCGGATTTTTTAATATTACCGAAGATTACATTTTTGAAATAGGTCTTACTCCGAATCGTACGGATGCTATGTCGCATATAGGTACTGACAGGGATATAAAGGCAGTGCTTGATAATATTGACTTTCTTAATAAGATACAATCCGAAAGGGAAATCAATCCTCCTTCAATTGAAAAGTTTAAAATTGATAATCACGATTTGGATATAGATGTGATTGTTGAAAACAGTGAAGCCTGTCCGCGTTATACCGGAGTTACAATTTCAGGGATAGAAGTAAAAGAATCGCCTGACTGGCTCAAAAACAGACTAAATGCAATTGGCCTCAAACCTATTAATAATATAGTTGATATTACAAATTATGTTCTGCACGAGACAGGACAACCTCTGCACGCCTTTGATGCAGGCAAAATCACAGGGAACAAAGTAGTTGTAAAAAAACTATCAAAAGGAACAAAGTTTACAACACTTGACGAAGAAGAAAGAGAGTTAACGGGTAACGACCTTATGATATGCAATACAGAAGAGGGTATGTGTATTGGAGGTGTTTTCGGTGGATTAAAGTCAGGAGTTACCGACCAAACGACAAATATTTTTCTTGAAAGTGCCTGGTTCGATCCGGTACATATTCGTAAAACATCTAAACATCACGATCTTAATACAGATGCTTCTTTCAGGTTTGAGCGTGGTATCGACCCCGAAATGGTAATTTATGCTCTTAAAAGAGCAGCTCTGTTAATTCAAGAGGTAGCAGGTGGAGCAATTTCATCTGAAATAAAAGATGTTTATTCAAAACCTTTTGAAAATACTAAAGTAGATGTTTATTGGAAAAATATCGACAGGCTTATTGGCAAAAGTCTCGGAAATGATGTAATTAAAAATATCCTCATTTCACTGGAGTTTAAAATATTGGAAGAAACCGAAGAGGGAATGAAACTATCCGTCCCCTCCTATAGAATTGATGTTACAAGAGAAGCCGATGTTATTGAGGAGATTCTAAGGATTTACGGTTATGATAATATAGAGATACCTGCACACCAAAACTCTGCAATATCTCACCGAAAAAAACCTGATTCTGAAAAGATTAAAAATACTATTGCTGCATTTCTGAGTGATAACAGCTTTAGCGAGATTATGAACAATTCGCTTACAAAAGCAGACTATTATGAAAACTGCAATGACTTTGACGAAAATCGAAATGTAAAAATTCTGAATCCTTTAAGTCGCGACCTGAATGTAATGCGACAGTCGTTGCTTTTTGGCGGACTTGAAGTAATATCTTATAATTTGAACAGGAGAATTACAGATCAAAAATTATTTGAGTTTGGCAAAACCTATTTCAAAAATCCCGATACAGATAAAGGTAGACAGGTAACCGAAAAATATGATGAAATAAATAATCTTGCCATTTTTGTTACAGGAAAAAAGGATAATGAAAGCTGGTACACACCAGAAAAAGAGGTAGATTTCACTTTCCTTAAAACAATGTCACAAAATCTTCTCAGGCGTATCGGGATACCCTTTTACAAATTTGAATATCTCACAAGCAGAAAAGAATATTTCGATTACGGACTTGAAGTATTCTACAATAAAAAACAGGTTTTTGAAATTGGAAAAATATCATCAAAACTGTTAAAAAATTTCGATATCAAACAGAATGTTTTATTTGCAGCTTTTAACTGGGACTATGTTTTTGAACTTGTTAAAAAAGTAAAAATACAGTATGTCGGAATTCCAAAGTATCCTGAAGTAAGACGTGACCTTGCATTATTACTTGATAAGAAGATACCTTTTGCTGATGTTGAAAAGTTGGCATACGAAACAGAAAGAAAACTGTTAAAATCCGTGAATCTTTTTGATGTTTATGAAGGGAAGAATATTGTAAAGGATAAAAAATCGTATGCAGTAAGTTTTATTTTACAAGATAAAGACAAAACTCTTACCGATAAAGTGATTGACAAAGTAATGAAAAAGATGATGAGAGTTTTTGAGGAGAAATTAAATGCAAGTATCAGATAAACCAAATATCAATTAAATCTTAATATTATGGCAGAGAAACAAGCATTGTTATCAGTTACCCCAGCAGGGGAGAAATTTG
>JAOZLR010000030.1:2686-15098 GCA_029934735.1 Bacteroidales bacterium | reverse complement strand
ACAGCACCCTGAGCTATAGCCTCATCACCCAATAACATTATTTTTTTCATAAACCAGTCTTTTCTATTCGAAATTGAAATATCGGAAACAAAAGTAAATAATTAATTATACTTATGAAATAAATATAAATTAATTTTGGTACTACTGGTATTTTAATTGGGGAAGTTGTTTTTATTGAAATAATGGAAAATTGGAATGATAACAAAACTGTTCCCATTTCATTATTCCAATATTCCTTTTTTTTTTTGTAATTTCTTCTGTCAATTCTAACTCTTCCATTAAATTCGTGGTAGTATCTTATTTTTTCATATCCCAGCCATCATACATTCACAACAATTTGAGTACTTTTGTGTACTATAATATTAATTGGATGAACTTTCTGGCACATTTATATTTATCAGGGGATAATGAGGAGACAATTATCGGCAATTTTATTGCCGATCACGTTAAAGGTAACAGAATAAACAAATATTCAGAGGGGATAATTGCAGGAATAAAACTTCATCGTGAAATAGATGCTTTTACCGACAGTCATCCCATGTTTCTATCGAGTAAAGCCAGGTTGCAGGAAAAGTATAAAAAATATTCGGGTGTCATAGTTGATATGTTCTACGACCATTTTCTATCGGCAAACTGGCAGGATTATTTTGATGAAGATATTACTGTGTTCACTAACAGGATGTACAAAATTGTTATCAAACGTTTTCTGATACTACCCCCAAAAACAAAAATAATTCTTCCCTTTATGGCCAAATCAAACTGGCTGGTTGCTTATGGTACTTTTCGTGGAATTGATAAAGCTTTGAAAGGAATGTCAGGGCGTACTGCCTTCGACTCAGGAATGGAAAATGCAATTTTAGACCTAAAACAGGATTACGATAAATACAAAAAAGAATTTCAAGAATTCTTCCCTGATATAACCAGATTTTCCGAAAAGAGAAGAAGAGAGTTGGAAATATAAATAATTTCAGTCTCCCCCCGAAAGCTTTCGCATAGGCGTCAACCTAAGGAACTGATAATTGAATAAAAATAAGATAACGCTCCTCTGGAGCTTACTATACACCTCTATTTGTTCTATAAATATTACGCACCTCTGGTGCTGAGACCTAAAGCCTCGGAGAGGCAAAATATTTATAGAAAAAACAAAAAGTCAAAGGGGAGCTCCAGAGGAGCGTAATATTTAAAACCATTTAGAACTGAAATATTTGGTATTGGTTTAACAGTTATTAGTTTATTAAATTTAATGCAATACATTTTGTATCTGCTATTTTATAGAGACATATCTTCAAAATCTTCACTTGTTAAGTTGACGCCAATGCGAAAGCTTTCGGGGCCAGTTTTCAGTTCGCAGTCTTCGGCTGTCAATTGCCAACTGCTGACTGCCAATTGCCACTGTGGATTGTCGCCTGCCAATTATCAACTGCCAATCACAACCCCTCTAACTATCTTCCCCTTCCATCTCTTCCTGCTTTTTATCCTTTCTGCTTCTGATTATGCTTTCAAGCAGATCAGGTACTTTTTCAAATACTGATTGTAACCCTTTTGAACGGGCAACGCTTACCATTGAGATTTCATCACCTCTTGAAACCAGGAAACCAATTGGCTCCATCCCAATTCCGGCGCCTGCACCCCCGACTTTTTTCCCTTTTGAATCAGCCTCCGATCCTCCACCTCCGCTACCAAACCCGACTCCTATTTTAATAACAGGCACACAAGTAAATTCACCAAGTTTAAACGGATCACCAATAACGGTTTTTGTCTTGGCAACCGAATTCAATTGCTCCATAACTTTATTGAGCACATCTTCCATATTAAAATCCATAGCTATAGTTTTTTAAGTTCTCTTCTGTTTCTATATAAAAATTTCATCAAAATTACTAAAATTCTGAAAATACTATTTTCTAAAATTAAAACAATGCTTACAACTCCCTGATAGTTCACCCTAAAATTAACATTTCTACCATTAAACTGAACAAACACAGGAATAAGCCAGGCATTATGAATTACATCACCTGTATCAATATCAGCATCAAATTTTTTCAACCTGAGTGTCTTAAACACTTTCCACCCAAGCTTTGAGAACAGTTTCAGTTTTTTGATCTCTTTCTTATTTATCCGGCGTATCTTTTCCCTTTTCTTTTTTTCCGGCTCCTCACAACTCTCCTTCTCCCTTTCAGTATTTTTTTCTTTTTTTTCAAGCTCTTCCACAATCAACTTTCTGATTGGATAGATATTAAAATGATAAAACGGTATCTTAATTTTTATAAAGAATATCTCAACTTCATCGGGAATAAAATTCACCCTTATTAATCCTAACCACTCAAAATAATATTGATTAATAGTTGTATCAATATAAAACCTAAATGGTACAAATAATATCCATGCTATAAAAAGTAATACTATAACAGATATTATTGTTAAAACCATTATGTAAATATCCAATTAATATTTTAAATCTTCAGCCAAAAGTAATAATTTTTCTTAAATCAGGATAGCAAAGTCATCACAATTCTTCTTCTACCCCCATTATTACGAAACTCACAGAGATAGATACCCTGCCATGTTCCGGCGTTAAGCCTGTGATTGGAAATCGGAATAGTAACAGACTGTCCGACCAGGGAGGACTTAATATGAGCTGGCATATCATCAGATCCTTCAAACATATGGATATAATGTGCGGCTCCATCAGGGACTAATTTATTAAAAACTGTTTCAAAATCTGTTCTTACGGTAGGGTCAGCATTTTCATTGAGGGTAATCCCGGCAGAAGTATGCTGTATAAAAACGTGCAGAATTCCTTTATCGGGTAAGGGTGGGAGATTCTCCTCAATTAAATGAGTGATCAAGTGAAATCCCCTTGGGAACTTTGGTAAAAGGATTTGAACTTGTTCAACCATAGTTACAAAATTTTAAATTCCAGTATCAAAACAAAAAAAGGCTGTTTCAATAAATGGTAATCCCATAAACCAAAACAGCCTTTTCTATAAAACCTAAAACTATTTTTTACCCTTCATTTCGGCAACTTTAGCTTTAGCCATTTTCTCAAGCATATCGGTTGTGAGAGATTTAGGTCTCTCCAGTGGATATCCCAAAGCTCTGTCCCAAATAATATTTGCGCTGATACCTATCGCTCTTCCAACACCAAACAAAACCGTATAAAAATCGTATTCTTTCACGCCATAATGCCATTGAACCACACCAGACTGAGCATCAACGTTCGGCCAGGGATTCTTGGCCTTACCCTGCTCTTTCAATATCGGAGGAGTTACTTTATAAAGCATATCAACATATTTGAATACACCATCATTTTTAAGATGTTTAAGGCAAAAATCTCTTTGTAGTGAATAACGTGGGTCAGTTTTACGTAAAACAGCATGACCGAAACCGGGAATAACCTGCCCGGAATTCAAAGTATCCCATACATATTGTTTAATCTCATCTGCTGATGGCGCCATACTTTCACCACCAACTCTTTCAATTAATTCATGAATCCACATAAGCACATTTTGGGCAGCAAGACCATGTAATGGACCTGCAAGACCATTAATCATTGCCGAAATTGCAAGATAAATATCTGACAATGAGCTGGCAACCAAATGACCGGTATGAGCACTTACATTACCGCTTTCGTGATCGCTATGAATAATAAAATGCATCCTTGAAACATCGTCATAAGGTGCTGGAATACCCATCATATGGGCAAAGTTACCACCAAAATCAAGCGATGGGTTAGAGTGAATCCTGTTACCACTACGATAGAGTTTAGCATAAATATATGCAGCTATTTCCGGCAATTTTGCTAATAGATTTAGTGAATCTTCATACATCGGCTCCCAATAATCTTTCTTTGAAATACCTGCATTATATTTTTTAGTAAAAAATGACTCACGATGCATCGTAACAATAGCAGCCGAGAAGATAGTCATAGGATGGCTGCAACAGGGCATTGAATCGATAAGTTCGTAAACATACCTTGGAACAATTCTCCTTTTGCTGAATTCATCAACAACTTCGGCAACTTCACTCTCAGAAGGGATATCACCGGTTAACAGCAAATAAAACAAGCCTTCAACATATGGCATCTCAGCACCTTCAGGTTTTGGGAGTTTTTTAATCACATCAATAAGAGGATATCCTCTGTATCTGATACCTTCATTTGGGTCGAGGTAAGAGATATCGGTTACCATACTTTTAATTCCACGCATTCCACCGATAATCTGGCCAACAGTAACATTGTCAATCACAACATCACCGTATTCCTTTATCAGGCGCTGAGTGCGCGGGCGCTGTTGCTCAATTTTTGTATATAATTTTTCTTTTAATGTTGACATAATTTATGTTTTTATATATTATTAATAATCTAATTTCCAACCTCAGAAGATTCAGCAAGGTTACACCAACTCATCAAGAATCTAGCGTGTAAAAGTACATAATAATATTTACCAGATATGCATATCTGGTAAATTCTTTTGTGCAATTCAAAATTTAGAATAGTTTATAAATAATATTAGTGAAATTATTTTCTTTTCAGATAAATATTTTTACTTATTTTGTGCAATCATAATAATTTCAGTTATAGAAATTTTTTTTATAGTATTAAATTTATTGAACTAATATTAAATTTCAAATTATGTCAAATAAACAAGAAACAATAAATTGGACAAAAGTAGATGAAGCTCCTGCATTGGCAACATATTCTTTGCTACCTATTATTAAGTCTTATACAAATACAGCAGGTATTGATTTGCAAATTGAAGATATCTCACTCGCGGGTAGAATATTGGCAAATTTCCCGGATTATCTGAAGGAAGACCAAAGAGTACCTGATGATCTGGCCGAATTGGGAAAGTTGACCCAGGATCCAAATGTAAATATCATCAAATTACCGAATATTTCCGCTTCGATACCGCAACTGATATCTGCAATTGAAGAATTGCAAAATAAAGGTTTTAATATACCTGATTTCCCGGAGGAACCTAAAAATGAAGATGACAGAGCATTACGTCAAAGATTTGCAAAGCTTTTGGGTAGTGCCGTTAATCCTGTTTTGCGTCAGGGTAATTCTGACCGGAGAGCAGCCGAATCCGTAAAGAAGTTTGCACAAAAGCATTCTAACAAAATGATGAAACCCTGGCCCGAAACATCAAAATCTCATGTATCTTATATGCAGGATAATGATTTTTTCGGAAATGAAAAATCTGTAAACTTGCCGGATGATACTACCTTTAAGATTGAGCTGACCAAAGATAATGGGGAAAAAATAGTACTAAAAGATAATTTATCAGCTATCAAAAATGAAATTCTGGATGGTACTTTTATGAGCAGAAAAGCTCTTAGTGAATTTTATAAAGAGCAAATTAAAGATGCTCGGGAGAAAGATGTTTTATTTTCATTGCATTTGAAAGCTACAATGATGAAAATTTCGGATCCGATAATGTTTGGGCATGCAGTAAAAGAATTTTATAAAGAAATACTGGACAAATATGGAGATACTTTAGAAAAAGCCGGATTCAACCCCAATAATGGATTATCCGACCTGTATAACAGAATCAAAGAATTACCTGAAAACAAACAAAAGGAGATCGAAGACGATATTCAGAATTTGTACAAGGAGCAACCAAAACTGGCCATGGTGGATTCTGACAACGGGATAACAAATTTGCATGCACCTAATCTTGTAATTATTGACGCATCTATGCCGGTCGTTGTCCGTGACGGAGGAAAAATGTGGGGTCCCGATGGCAAATTACAAGATACAAAAGCCGTAATTCCAGACCGCTCTTATGCTACGATTTATCAGGCTGTCATTGAAGATGCACAAAAACATGGGGCATTTGACCCTGCTACTATGGGAGCTGTTCAGAATGTCGGACTAATGGCACAAAAAGCGGAAGAATACGGTTCTCATCCTACCACTTTTGAAATTGAGGGAGATGGTATAGTTCAGGTTACTGATGAATCCGGAAATGTATTGATGCAACATCGTGTGGAAAAGGGAGATATCTGGCGTATGTCGCGTGTTAAAGATATTCCGGTTCAGGATTGGGTCAAACTTGCTGTAACCAGGACAAAAGCTACAGGATATCCGGCTGTTTTCTGGCTTGATAAAAACAGGGCACACGACAATAAATTAATATCGAAAGTTGAAAAATATCTCAAAGACCATGATACTTCAGGTCTGGATATCAAAATATTGTCTCCGGTAGATGCTATTAAATATACTCTCGAAAGAGTAAGAAAAGGAGAAAATACCATATCCGTTACGGGTAATGTTTTAAGAGATTATTTAACAGATCTGTTCCCAATCCTTGAATTGGGTACCAGTGCCAGAATGCTTTCCATAGTACCGCTTCTTGCAGGAGGAGGTTTATTTGAAACCGGTGCAGGCGGGTCTGCCCCGAAACATGTCCAGCAATTCTTAAATGAAGGGCATCTGCGGTGGGATTCACTTGGAGAGTTTTTAGCACTTACAGTATCTTTGGAATTTTTCGGTAATAAATACAATAATAAAAAGGCAAAGGTTTTGGCTGAAACATTGGATACCGCTATCGGTAAATATCTTGAAAATAAAAAATCACCCGGTCGTAAAGCTGGACAATTGGATAACCGGGGTTCTCATTTCTATCTGGCTCTTTATTGGGCACAAGCACTTGCAGCACAAAATGATGATACAGAACTCAAAGATGTTTTTACTCCTGTAGCGAGAGCATTGGGAGAAAACACAGAAAATATCTTAGATGAAATAGCAAGAGCGGAAGGAAAACCCGCAGACATCGGAGGATATTATCTTCCCGATGACAAATTGGCTGAAACAGTTATGAGGCCGAGTAAAACATTGAATTCTATAATTGAATCCACAGGTAAATAACGGTAAGGAACTATATGTTTCCAGACGTATATAAGCCGATATACATCGGAGAGTATTTCCGAACAAAAATGCTATGTGTTAAGAGTTAAAAGTTATCTGCAGAAGCGAATGATTAATACAGACCGGTATCGCATAACACATAACTTTTAATAATATCACAATGCTAATTTAAACAGGGATATTCAGAAATTATTTTCACTTTGTAACCACATTAAAAAACCATCGTCATACCTATAAACAATTTATTAATACAATTGTCTTACTATATTATGAAACAAAAACGACTATTAAGAAGCAAAAGCGATTCGGTTATAGCAGGTGTTTGCGGTGGCCTTGGTGAATATTTTGATACTGACCCGATAATTTTCAGAATTTTATTTGTCCTCGCTATACTATTTGGTGGTGGTGGCCTTTTAGTCTATATCATATTATGGATAGCTGTTCCTGAAGAAAAATCAACAATTGTTAATACACATAAAACAAATAATATGGAAACTGAAAACACAAAAAATGAAAATTTCAACAATGAAACTATTTACAACAGAGATGAGAAAGTTCCCAAACCTCAAAAAAGCAATAATGATGGTAATATTTGGGGAGGGCTGATTCTTATTACTCTGGGTGTAATATTTTTAATTGACAGGTTTGTCCCCAATATTAATTTCGGCGATCTGTGGCCGGTAATACTTATTGCAATCGGTGCTATCCTTATTATGAAAAGCTATAAAAATCAAAAATAAATTATCATGAAAAACAGAGATATTTTTTGGGGCATTGTCCTTATGATTATTGGAGGACTGATTGCTCTTCGCAATTTTGATATTTTCTATTTCTCCTGGAGGTCTCTATTTAGCCTTTGGCCGTTTCTGTTAATATTTTGGGGTATTGCAATCATTCCGGTTAAGTATCCCATTAAGATGTCGGTAACAATTGTGACTGTGATAATAGCAATTGTGGTGCTCATCAATTCCCCTGTCCGTCACAATAACTGGAAATTTTGGAATTTCAATGATTATACTGAAGAGGTTGATTATCAAGATGATGAAATCAATGAACAACAACTATCAGAAAAGTATTCTCCAGAAATTACAAAGGCAAAACTGAAACTTGAGGCTGCTGCCGGGAAATTCAGAATAAACGGCTCAACCAGCAAACTATTTGATTTTGAAAATAGAGGAAGCGGAATTTATAAAATCAATACCAAAACCGAAGATGGGATACCAAATATTGACATTGAAAACAAACGCACACACTTTAGAAATGGTGATAATTCAAATGACTCCTGGCTTGCATTAAATACCGAACCCGTGTGGGATATTGATATTGATGCCGGTGCCGCATCCCTTGATATTGACCTTTCAGGACACAAAATTGAAAAAATTGATATTGACGGAGGTGCTGCCGGAATCAAAATAAAGCTTGGCAAGAGGATCAATAAAACAACCATAGAGATTAATGCCGGCGCTTCAGGAATTAAAATCAAAATCCCCTATGAATCTGCTTGTGAGGTGAGAGCGACAACTGTTCTGTCATCACTTGATCTGGATGATTTTAATAAAATAGGTAATAATTTATACCAAACACCGAATTTTTCTGACACAACAAATCAAATATTTATTAATATTGATGCTGCTGTTTCGGGATTAAAGATTATTAGATATTAATCAATTTGTTTTTTATTTGGAATTCAAACAGGCTCAATAAACAGTAAAAAAGAGTGAGTAGTTAAAAAAAAGCTTCATACGCATTAATATTTTTTATTCCTTTGTTTTTTTGTTACAACTAAAATTGGGTTTTCATTGTCATTTTATTGAGATTCGGTTTTACTGTTGTTTAATAAGATTTGTATGAAGGAATTATTACTGTTTTTATTATTTCTCATTATATATTCAATATTCTCTTTACAGAGTGCATTTTCGCAATATGCCACAGTACGAGGATTCGTTTATGAAAAGGAGACGGGAGAGCCTGTGATATTTACCAACGTTTACATGTACAAAACATCCTATGGTGCTGCAACAGATGTAAACGGTTATTTTGCTATTTCAAAGATTCCACCCGGCAGCTACACACTAATGGTGACATATCTTGGATTCGACACGCTTAAGATAGACATTACACTAAAAAAAGATGATATACTAACCAGGAAACTATACATCAAAAAAGGAGCATTTACCCTGGATCAGGTACAGGTTTCGGCAGCACGCCAAGAGGCAAGGACAGAAACAAATACTTCTGTAGTAAAAATAACACCAAAACAGATAAAGCACCTTCCGGCAGTAGGTGGTCAACCTGATTTTGCCCAGTACCTTCAGGTTGTTCCAGGGGTTATTTTCACAGGCGACCAGGGTGGCCAGCTCTATATTCGGGGAGGTACGCCTATTCAAAATAAGGTACTGCTCGATGGAATGACAATATACAATCCGTTTCACTCAATAGGATTGTTCTCGGTATTTGAGACTGATATACTCCGTAATGCCGATGTTTATACTGGTGGATTCGGTGCTGAATATGGTGGGCGAATTTCTTCGATAATGGATATTACAACAAGAAATGGAAACAAAAAACGTTTTGCAGGCAAGGTGGGTGCAAGCACATTCGGAGCAAATCTTTTAATCGAAGGCCCAATCAGTAAACAAAAAGAGGGAAAGGGCGGAAGCTCTTCATTTCTTCTTTCAGCAAAAAATTCATATCTGGAGCAAAGTTCAAAAATATTTTACGAATATGCTAATGAAGACGGACTGCCGTTTAATTATACCGATTTATATGGTAAAATATCGCTTTCAGGGGCGAATGGTAGTAATATAAACTTTTTTGGGTTTAGTTTTTCTGACAGGGTCAATCAATACCACGCCCTTGCTGATTACAACTGGAATTCGTATGGCGGAGGCATGAACTTTCTGATAATTCCCGGCAAATCACCAGTTCTTATCGAAGGCCATCTTGCATATTCAAGTTATAAAATATCTTTGGAAGAAGTCAACAGGCCTGCACGTACAAGCTCAATAAATGGATTTAATCTTGGTTTTGACTTCAGTTATTTTGTTGGAAAAGACGTCATTAAATACGGATTTGAAATATCAGGATTTAAAACTGATTATTTCTTCTATAACTCAATAGGGACAAAAATTAATTATACCCAAAATACGACTGAAATCGGAGGATATATAAAATATAAAAAAACAGCAGGCAAATGGCTAATTGAGCCAAGTTTAAGATTACAGTGGTATGCATCATTATCTAATGGTACTATTGAACCCCGCCTTGCATTAAAGTACAGTATCAATGACCACCTGCGGTTGAAATTTGCCGGTGGCTTTTACTCACAAAACCTGATCTCAGCTACATCAGACAGAGATGTTGTTAATCTGTTTTACGGTTTCCTATCAGGCCCCGAGAGTTTGCCTAAGACATTTAACGGTAAAGATATTACAAATAAGTTACAAAAATCTCAGCATGCAATTCTCGGTGTAGAATACGATATTTCAAGAAATATTACTATAAATATTGAAGGATACTACAAAAACTTTCCCCAGTTGATAAACACCAACAGGCAAAAGCTATTCGATGAAAATGACTTCCCGGATATGCCCGATATTCTTGTGAAAGATTTTATTATTGAGAATGGATATGCAACAGGAGCCGATTTCACATTAAAATTCGATGAAAAAAGACTCTACATATGGGCTGTTTACTCGTTAGGGTACGTGATAAGAAGGTACGAACAACTTGATGGCTCACTTGCCGAATACAGACCAAATTTTGACAGAAGACAAAACATCAACCTTATCTTCACATATATTCTCGGCCATAAATATGACTGGGAAGTGAATGCAAGATGGAATTATGGTACAGGATTCCCTTTTACACAGACTCAGGGGTTTTATCCACAGAATAACTTTGAAAATGGTATTTATACCGACTACACAACAACCAATGAGGATTTGGGAGTTTTATATGGTGACCTGAATACGGGCCAATTGTCACCATATTATCGTATCGATATAGGTGCAAAAAAAACGATTACCTTCAGTACTCATACAAAACTGGAAATATTAGCAAGCGTAACCAATCTGTTTAATACTGAAAATATCTTCTATATTGATAGAATTTCGGGAGAAAGAATTTATCAACTTCCCATTATGCCGAGTCTTGGAGCTACCTTATATTTCTAAGTCGCAAATCCAAAAGTTATGCTTCTGCTTTAAACTCCTTTACAGCTTCAATCAAATCAGGAAGAACTTTTTGAGTATCTCCAATAACTCCATAATCAGCGGCTTCAAATATTGGTGCATCCTTGTCCGTATTTATTGCCACAATGAATTTTGAAGAACTTACACCGGCAAGATGCTGAATTGCTCCGGAAATACCGGCAGCAATATATAGGTTCGGGGCTATAATTTTCCCTGTTTGACCAGTATGTTCACTATGAGGTCTCCAGCCTTCATCAGAAACCGGACGCGAACAGGCAGTAGCACCACCTAACAGTTCAGCAAGCTCTTCAATTGGTCCCCAATTTTCAGCACTTTTCAAACCACGTCCACCCGAAACTACTATCTCGGCATCTGTAAGTAATACTTTTCCGGTTACTTTTGAAATTTCTTTTACTTCTGTTCTAAAATCATTGTCAGATAATTCAGGAGTGAATGCTTCTATTTCAGCACTACCACCAGACTCAACAATTCCAAATGAATTTTGGAAAAGGGTCAGAACTTTTGTGTCAGAATTAATCTTCACATTAGCAAAAGCCTTTCCTGTAAACGCCTTTTTCTTAACAACAAAAGGATCAGTTGAAGATGGTAAAGCAGCAACTCCTGAAGCAAGGCCGGCCTTTAATCTTACCGAAATACGCGGAGCTAACGCCTTACCGCTATTATTATTAGAAAGAACAATTACAGTGGCATCTTCCTTTTCGGCTGCCTGGGCAATTACTGATGTATAAGCAGAATTAACAAGATTTTTAACCCTGTCATCTTCTACCTTAAGAATTTTTTCAGCACCATAATCTCCCAATTTTTTTAATTCGTCTTCTTCAACATTACCTATTGATAATGCAATTGTTGAAGTGCCAAGCATTTTGGCAATTTCATGGGCATAAGAGACTAATTCAAAACTAAGCTTCTTGAATTTCCCGTCCCAATTTTCTGTATATACTAAAACTGACATAATTTATTGATTTTTTTTATTAATCGTTTTATACAATTGTATTTAATTGCCACAGATTCACAGATTTCATAGTATAATTCGTTTTGTAAATAATGAGGGTTCTCCAAAATTTACAAGAAGCCCAATTTTACATTTTGATGCTGCAAGATAGTTTATGACCCTTGCATAATGGTCTTCAGCAACCCCGTTAGTTGCTTTAAATCACTTTGGCTTCAGTGTGCAACAATACTACAAGTTCCTTAACATTTTCAGGATCAATCATTTTGCAGGCTGCTTTGGCAGGAGGCAATTCATAACTGACATATTCAGTCATTAGAGGAACTTCTGCCGGCTCAATAACATTCAATGGTTTTTTACGTGCCATCATAATACCCCTCA
>JAOZLR010000030.1:0-2586 GCA_029934735.1 Bacteroidales bacterium | reverse complement strand
TCTGCCGGCTCAATAACATTCAATGGTTTTTTACGTGCCATCATAATACCCCTCATCGAAGGAATACGCGGCTCAAGAGCAATACCTTTCTGAACTATAGCAACGAATGGCAGTTGTGAAGTCATAACTTCGGAACCTCCATCAATCTCACGTTTTACTACCACCTCACCATTCTCAATATCCAGTGATGATACAGCAGAAACAGAAGGCAATCCAAGAAACTCCGCAACCATTCCGCCAACAGCAGAACCATTATAGTCACTTGATTCTATTCCTGCAATGATAATGTCATAGCCCTCATCTTTAACAGCATCGGCAATCAGATTTGCCACTTCATAAGCATCTTCCGACTCGGCATCTACTCTGATGGCATCATCGGCACCAATTGCAAGGGCTTTTCTAATAGTAGGCTCCACACTTTTTGGGCCTACAGTTATTACACTAACCTTTTCAACAGCACCACCCGAAGACTCTTTCAACTGAAGAGCACGAGTGAGCGCAAGTTCGTCCCAGGGATTGATAATCCACTGCACACCGTTTGTGTCGAATTTGGTGTTGTCGTCAACAAACCTGATTTTAGTGGTTGTATCAGGCACGTTGCTTATACAAATCAGTATTTTCATGTCTATTTAATTTTTATATTTATGTCCTTTTGGTGCAAAGTTATAAAAAAAATACTTTGCATGCATAGCATTTTTTACAATTTTTAATTAATCTCTAAGCAGAGTCCTTGAAATAACAATTTTCTGTATTTCGGAGGTTCCTTCGTAAATTTGTGTCAGTTTAGCTTCACGCATAAGTCTTTCGACGTGGTACTCCTTAACATATCCATACCCACCATGAATCTGAACAGCTTCGGTAGTAACCTCCATTGCAATATCGGCAGCATACTGCTTGGCCATTGAACTTGCCAAAGCAAACGGTTTACCATTGTCCTTCAGCCATGCAGCTTTCAAACAAAGATTTCTTGCATTTTCAACCTTAACCGCCATATCAGCAAGTTTAAAAGCTATTGACTGATGATTTGCGATTTCAGTACCAAAAGCTTTTCTCTCTTTTGAGTACTGAACCGACCTTTCCATAGCACCAGAAGCAAGACCGAGAGCCTGAGCAGCAATTCCTATACGTCCGGCCTCAAGTGCTTTCATTGCAAACTTAAACCCGAAGCCGTCCTCCCCTATCCTGTTCTCCTTTGGAATTTTAACATCAGTAAACATAACAGAATGAGTATCGGAACTTCGCATTCCCATTTTGTCCTCATGTTGCCCGAGAGATATCCCGGGAGTATCCTTCTCAATCAGGAAAGCATTGATTCCACGATGCCTTTTATCGGGGTGTGTCTGAGCAATCACAATGTATGTAGAAGCAGAATTAGCACTGGTAATCCAGTTTTTCGTTCCGTTCACAAGATAGTAATCACCTTTATCCTCTGCTGTGGTGTGCTGATGAGTAGCGTCAGAGCCTGCTTCCGGCTCAGAAAGCAAAAAAGCTCCAATTTTTTCTCCCGTTGCCAAAGGCGCGAGGTATTTCTCTTTTTGGGATTCATTGCAATATTTTGAGATGCCATAGCAAACCAAAGAATTGTTAACCGACATAATTACAGCAGCGGATGCATCAGCTTTCGAAATTTCTTCCATTGCCAGAACATATGATATGGAGTCCATACCTGCTCCACCATATTTAGGATCAACCATCATCCCAAGGAACCCAAGTTCGGCCATTGTTTTAACATGTTCTGTTGGGAATATGGCATTGGTATCCCTTTCAATAACATCCTGGAGTAATTCTCTTTGTGCAAAATCACGGGCAGCATCTCGAATCATCAACTGCTCCTCAGTAAAATCAAAATTCATAATCTGATTATTTTGGAAAGTAAAAAAATCTAAATTGAGGCCAAAAATAGACAAAATTTTAGAAACCAACCGAATTATCGACATCTGTTTTTCCACATCACAAAGTCGGATTTACTAATTGAACTTAAGGCAGTATATGCAAATATTTACTAAATTTGCAAATATCTTATCAATACTAATGCTAGGTTTGGGTAAAAAAATAGAAATTTCAAAAGGTTTTAAAGAAGATGAGGCCTCTATGCAGGAAGCATTTCTCAAACTTTCGGATGAAGAGCGTTTCATAGTTGCCTGTGACCTATCGGAGATAATGATAAGAATACAATACGAAAACGGAGTTTTACCCAAAAATACTAATTTTACAATGACGAATGAGTAACCTGGAGTTTTATACAGAGACATTAGAAGCTCTCAATAAAAATAGTGTTAAATATCTTGTGGTGGGCGGCTTTGCTGTTAACAGTTATGGATATATGAGATCAACGGGTGATTTGGATTTGTGGATCAGTAATTTCCGGGATAACTTAAAAAACATATCTAAAGCGTTGAAAAGCCTGAAATACAAGGAGTCAGATATTGAGATTTCCATTAATGAACTAAAGAATAACAAAAATATCAGTTTGACTCATAACAGGTTTTTCAAAATAGAATTAATTTCATTTCTCTCATCTACTCTACAATTTGATAAGGCATTTTCAAGAAAGAAAGATAAGAAAATTCTAGGAACAGATGTTCT
>JAOZLR010000220.1 GCA_029934735.1 Bacteroidales bacterium | reverse complement strand
AAATATATTGGACAATACAATTTATTTGCTCCGCAAGGAGTAAAATTAGACTTTGTTTTTTGTACCCCACTGATATACAGGTCATTACCCCCCCTATAACGATCTAATAGACAAGCACTTACAACTACAGGTAATAATTTTAACAATATTATTGTTAAATATATTTCTTTTTTCATTGTACTGAATTTAGCTTAGCAGTTCAAAACTTCGAATTATTAAAAGCATTATTAAAAAAGTTCATAAACTAATACTAAAGGAGTAAAAAATGAAAAAGACATTATTATTTGTTGCATTATCATTAATAATATCCGTTAATGCTCAGAATACAGAAAATTTTTATGTTACACAGGCTCGATTGCAGGCTCATTATGATTCAATAATGGCTGTAAACGGTTATACTACCTACGATTCATTAGATGAATACGGTTATGGAGGATTTAAATCGTGGGAATATACCTGGGAGCCACGATTATATCCAACTGGCGATTTTGATGCATACCATCAGCATTTAATAAATAATGTACAAAATTTTATTCAGGGTGATGCTGGAGTATCCGATCCGGATTATTTTGACTGGAAAGAGGTAGGCCCGAATGATTCACCTGAGGGAAATATAAAAAAGAAAGCTGGTACAGGAAGAGCAATGTACATATATTTTGATCCAAACGATGAAACTCAAAGTACTATTTTCACAGGTGCTGCAATGGGAGGATTGTGGCGTACTACTGACAAAGGAGCTACCTGGATTAATGCAGGAACTGATAAGGCGTTACCGAGTATTGCAGTGTCATCGGTTACCGTAGATAAAAACAATAGTGAAAATAATTGGTTTATAACAACCGGAGATGATGATTATTGGCAACAGTCAATCGGGGTTTGGAGAACAATAGATGCAGGAAACAGCTGGGAGATGATAGGTTTGGATTCTGTGACCAACACACGCAAAATTATTACTGTCCCCGGCACGGGTGCACACTTGTTAGTAACAACAAATGAGGGTGTTTACGAATGCGAGGATGCTCTCGAACCTGTTCCTGTGTGGAATTTACTTATTAAAGGTGAATTTATTGATATTGAGCTTGATCCTATCAATAGTAGTTTAGCTTATGCTTCCGGGGCTAATAAAACAAGAGTATGGAAAATCAATTTTGATGATCCTACTGAACAAAATGAAGAACTGCAGGATACAACTTTCCTAAATAATAGTCACAATTATGATATTAAAGATAGACAAATATCTATCGAAATATCAAAAGGAGCACCCGATTATCTGTTTATTGTGGTTAGTATAAAACGTTCTGATTACAGCCAGGTATTCAGATATAGCATTTCCGGTAATAATTGGGTAAATAAAGGCATTTTACCATTGCAAACGAATGGAGGAGGTGGAGCAGCCGGAATAAGTGCAGGTAGTATCCTAGCCTGGAAAGTAACTCCGGAGCTATATAACGATACATTAATTATGGTTCACGGAAGTACGGCGCCACTGAGAATATCGAATAATTTACTTGATAACGACACTTGTAATTGGAAAGATATTATAACCAGTTATGGTCAAGGTGAAATTCATGTAGATTACAGACATATGACTTTTGATAACAATCAAAATTTATGGGTTTGTACTGATGGAGGTATTTATCATACTACTATTCCAGATGACCCGTTAAATAACTGGCAAAGAAAAAATAACGGACTGGCAATAGCTACCGTTTATCATATTGCAACATCCGAATTAGACAGAAATATTGTACTAAGTGGGCAACACGACGACGGCTCAAATATTTACAAACCAATAAGTTCAAATGATTGGTCGGAAAGATGGGTTTTTCCAGGTGACGGCTTTAAACCACTCTGTGATTTCACAGACCCCAAAATATCTTATGTATCATTACAACGTTGTGCAATTGGAAGATCAACAGATTATGGCTATAATTATCATTCTTATACCGGCACATATAATGCTACATGGAATGCATACTATACAAATGACTTTGCCGATCCATCCGTACTGTATGTTACTGGAACTTCATTTCCAAGGGGTGATCCTAATTGGAATAATAAAAAATGGGGAGTAAAGAAATTTATTAACGATGAATGGATTAGAATAGAAAAGTTTGAGGATCAGTTTAGTTGTGTTCAAAACTCAGTTAATAAAGACCCTTCAACATGGCGCATCGCAACAACTCCGGCCGATCCCGATTATATTTATGTGGTTTGGAGAGGAAACGACTCATTGCAATATAAACACATATTTAAATCAACCGTTGGTGGAGGACTGGGTCCTGATGATTGGATTGACATCGGTGAATCACCGCAAGGCGAAACTATGAATGATATTGCTATCGATCAAGATAACTCTGACCATATTTATGTTGCATCAAGTAAATGGCATAATTCTCATGTCTATTCGGTAAATACTTCCGATCCGAATAATGTACAGTGGGAGGTTTTGAAAAATAAAACTTTCAATTTTTATATAAGTACCATTGCATACGATCAGGAAAGTACAAACAATACAATTTACGTCGGTACCGATATGGGCCTATATTATACCAATGATGTCTTGGAAGAATGGGTTAATGTAACAGGTGAAATTCCTAATACTCAAATCAGAGACCTGGAAATAAACTATAATAGGAATACTTTAACAGTTGGAACATTCGGAAGGGGTGTTTGGGTAGCTGATTTACCTGGCTGTGAAAAAGTCAACAGCCCCATTATAATTAGCGGGAATGAAACTTGGGATACAGATGCCATAAAGTATTCCGATGTAATAATTGAAGATGGTGCCACTCTTACTATACAGGCAACTATTAAATTTGTACCGGATGCAACTCTTATCATAAAACAAGGTGGCATAGTTGGTGTAGATGGCGGAATTCTTACAAATGCCTGTGGGGGAATGTGGCAGGGTATTGAAGTTTGGGGCGATGCAACTCAACCAAACTATACTCCTTACCAGGGGCAGGTAACATTAAGAAATGCAGCTATTAAAAATGCCGTTACCGGTATTAGAACTGTAAAGATGATTCACGATGAAGAAAAAGGCGATTTTGCTGACCTCAAACACTCCGGAGGTATTGTAAAAGCTCTGAATACAAGTTTCGTAAACAACGAAACTGCCGTGAGATTCTATAAATATCCCGAAACAGGTCTTTCATACACAAGTGCAAGCTATTTTACAAACTGCAATTTTATTACCAACCCATTGTATTACAATGAAAAAAACGAACCTGTTTTTGTTAAAATGAGTGGAATTAATACTGTTCGTTTTAATTATTGTGAGTTTGATAATCAGTTACCGAATCACTATTGTACAGGCATTTACAGCTTTGACTCAAAATTTTTCGTGCAGGGCCATAAAATTGGTGAAGAGTGGACAAACGGACTTTTTCATAACTTAAATTATGGTGTGTATGCTTTAGCTTCAGGTAGCCAGTACTATGCCGACATTCAACATACAACATTTGATGACAATTACAGAGCCATATATCTTGGTGCAATGAATAACCCGAAAGTGATGTTTAACGATTTTCTTACTCTCGACTCAATTCAAAACGAAGGATATTGCCTCTATCTCGACAATTCAACAGGCTATCAAATAAAAGAAAACGTTTTTGAAAGTAAACCCGCTTCTGCAAATGGTAAACCCGGACAACAATATTATCTCGGTTTTGGTATGATAATAAACAATTCGGGAGACCCTTATAATCAAATTTATAACAACAGTTTTGACAGCCTCAGAATTTCAATCAGTGCTCAAAATTGTAATAGAAGCTCAGACCTAGAACAAGGTCTTAAAATAAAATGTAATGACTTCTTTCATACCCAACAGGATATTTTGGTAACAACCGATAGCGTTTGTCAGGAGCCCGGAATTTCAATGTATCAGGGTGCCACCGGTGGAACCGATATGCAGGCAGGTAATACCTTTTCGTGGAGTCCATCCTCTCCTGCATATCCTTATCCCGATTATGACAATCTTGAGCAAAGTCCGATTACATATTTTCACCACGACCCGGATTCAACACCTTCTGTTCATATTGTACCGTTGCACTATACTCCTGAACCTGTTATAACATTGATTAATGAAGGGAAAAAGTATATTAAAAGTGTTAGTTGTCCACCGTCAGATGAAGGAGGCGGAGGAGGAAGCGGTACCGATGACGAAATCAGGAGAAAGATGGCCGATTACGAAAATAAAACGGACAGTACTAACACAATTTTAACCGCTCTAACCGACGGTGGTAACTCCGATGTGCTTGAGCAGCAGGTTTTACAATCAATGCCACCCGAGGCTTACTACCTCTATATGAGCCTGATGGGTAAATCGCCATACCTCTCCGATTCGGTAATGATGGCTGCAATTGAAAAAGAGAATGTTTTACCAAATGTGTTGCTGAAGGATATTCTTGTTGCAAATCCGCAATCGGCAAAATCTGATGAAGTTATGCAGAAGGTTAACGAAAAAGCCAATCCTATGACTGATGAGATGAAAGCCGAAGTATTGCTGGGTAAATGCGTTGTTGCTGCAAAAGAGAAACTTGAAGCACAGGTTGACTGGTACAAACATGCCCGGATTATGGCATTGAACAGACTAAAGCAATATTATCTGTCCGATACCCTTAATATTTATGCAATTGACAGCTTGATACTATTGCTGGAGAGCGAAAACGGACTAACCGAAAAGTATGAACTCGCTTTTGCATTAATGCAAAAAAACGATTGGACAAATGCCGAAAGTACAGTTAACGGTATTCCGGCACAGTATGTCCTGAACCAACAGCAGCAGGATTATTATTACGATTTCAATACATTTTTTGGGATATTGAAACAGCTTCACCAGGCTGATACCACATATGAAGGAATGACTGAAGATCATATCAACACCCTTGTGCAGTTAGC
>JAOZLR010000219.1 GCA_029934735.1 Bacteroidales bacterium | reverse complement strand
CTGTTTCTGCCTGCGTAAATGTACAAAATGAAAAGGGCGTGTGCTAACACTCTCGTTGCATTCTTTAACACTCACGTTACATTTTGGGGGTCTTCAAAGGATAAAAGACAATTAATGGCTTTTATGTCTTGCTATTTTGATTGGCATATTCAGAGGGGAGCATTCCAAACTGATCGCGGAAACATTTGGAGAAATAGGAGAGGTTATTGAAACCAACCTCAAAAGCGATTTGCGTTATATTTCCTGATTTTGATTTAAGAAGGTTAGCTGCCTGGTTCAAGCGTATCGCTTTAAGAAAATCGCTAGCCGACTGGTTTATCAGAGCTTTTAGCTTGCGGTGCAACTGTGTACGGCTTAAACCCATTGCTTTTGCAAACATTTCTACATTAAACTCAAAATTCGAAATATTTTCTTCTATTACTTCTTTTGCTTTTTGCAGAAACTGCCTGTCCATCGACAATAAATCTTTAGACATCATTTGAGCGGCAATATCAAATTCTTTGATAAACTGCTCACGTAATTTATGGCGCTGAAATATTAAATTCTTTATCCTTACCAGCAGTTCATGCGAGTGGAATGGCTTAGTAATAAAATCATCTGCTCCTGTTTCAAGGCCTTCCAGCTTGTCTTCTATAGCTGCTCTTGCAGTTAACAAAATGACCGGGATATGGCTTGTGCGTTCATCTGTTTTAATTTTTCGGCAAAATTCCATGCCATCCATTCCGGGCATCATTACATCGCTGAGTATTAAATCAGGAATTTCTGTTGTAGCTTTCTCAAAACCATCAACACCATCTACTGATTCGATAATATTGTATAATTTATCGAGGTAACTGCAAATGAATGAACGCATAACGGCATTGTCCTCTACAATTAGCAGTATGGGCAAAGAGTCATCTGTAACAATGTGCTTTCCTGATTCAGGTTCTATATCTTCTTGTGTCTCAATAAATGCTAATGGTTTAGGCGAATACAGTTCCTGGCCGGTGATTTGCGCAACTCCTTCCTCAACTATTTCTTCCGGTTTCAAATGCTCTTTCCCCAACAGCAGGAAAATAGTAAATGTGGTTCCTTTCTCCTGCGTGCTTTCCACACTGATAGTGCCATTGTGTATTTCCACAAGTTCTTTTGTCAGAGCCAGCCCTATTCCTGTTCCCTCCATATCTTTGGAATAGGAATCATCAGCCTGGTAAAACCGGTCGAAGATATGTTTTAGCTTGTCCGGTGGAATGCCACGGCCGGTATCGGAGATTCTTATTTCTACCCCACCAAATCCCCCATGAAGAGGGGACTTCCCACCCGAAAGTTCCATTTTAAAAGACGGAGCAAAGTCTCCCCCCTTTAGGGGGGACGGATGGGGGGTGACCAATACCTCAATCCTCCCCTCTTCCCCTGTAAATTTAAATGCATTCGACAACAGGTTGTAGAGAATCTTCTCCAGCTTGTCGCGATCGACAAATACCGGAATATTTTCTTCATTTGAATTAAATGTAAGTTTAATTTTTCTCTGCCTGGCAAGCGATTCAAAGGATTGCATATAGGTATCCACCAATTTAACTATGTTTAGTTCGACAGCTTGCAGTTTCATCTTTCCCTCATCAAATTTTGATAAAGCAAGCAGCTGATTAATGAGATGTTGCAACCGAAAGGCATTCTTTTGCATAATTGTCAGGTTGTTAAGGCAGGTATCATCCTTAGTTGTTGACTTTAGTTTTTCTATCGGGCCCAGTATCAGGGTTAATGGTGTGCGGAACTCATGCGACAGATTTGCAAAGAAGCGCGATTTCATACTATCAACCTCTTTAAGCTTTTGAGCTTCCACATCCCTGATATATAAATCGTTAATCAACTTCTGACGGCGGAGATAAAAACGGAATATTAAATACAATGTACTGACAAAAAGCAAAATGTAGAGCAGGTATGCCCACCATGTTTTCCAAAATGGATAAAGAATTGTGATTAGTAGGCTTGTTCCTGCTTCATTCCAGTAACCATCGCTATTTGAGCCTTTTACATGAAAAATATATTCTCCAGAAGGGACACCGGTATAGTTTGCAGTTCTGATATCTCCCGAATATATCCATCCATCTTCATATCCTTCAAGATAATAAGCATATTGGTTTTTTTTCGGATCTATGAAGTCGAGGGCAGCAAATTCGATTGAGAAAAAATTTTGATCATGTTTTAAACAAATATTCTTTTTTGCAGTAATGCTACTATCCAGGCTAAATGTTTCATTTCTGACTTTAAAATCGGTTAACACTATGGGAGGAATATGCAGATTATCAGACTTTATACTATCGGGGTGAAAATAGAAGAATCCATTATTTGATTTTAATACACTACCAAAATAAAAGTATCCTTTACTGTTCTTTAAAAAGTTGTAGTGGTTGATATTATTAAAGGGCAGTCCTTCATTAGAATCAATGAATTTATAACGACTTTCCAGTGTATCAAAAGGATTATACCTGACTAATCCATTTTGTGTAATAAACCAGAGATTTCCCAGCCCATCACCTGAGAAGGTATAAAAGATGTAGTTAGTTTTGTCAAACAGATCAAAAAAGTACTTATAAGGCTCAATTACACCTCTTTCTTTATCAAACTTATAAAGCCCCTGGTCGGCACGAAGCCAGATTGTTCCGTATATATCTTCATAAACATCCCTGACATTTTTAAAGAATGCGCCTGAATAGTCATAATCCTCATGAAAATATTGGATAAACTCCATCTTGTCTCTGTTCTCCAGCGTAAGTAGAAACACTCCATTTCGTGATGTTGTAATCCAAAGAGATTTCTCGGAATCCTCAAAAATATCATATATATATGATCTTGATAAAACAGGGTTTGAAAATCGTAACAGCGGGCTGAACAACTCCTCAGAGGGCTTTTTTTGATACAAACCCTGTAGAGTAGCAAACCACAAGATTCCTGTATAATCTTCAAACACCTCTCCAACCCTGATAGGTTTATGCTTGCCCTCCAGAGTATCTGTAGGTACAGGTCTAAAAGATTTTTTCTTAATATCAAAAATACTTATACCCAAATCAGCTAAACTTACCCAAAGGTTATTGCGTGAATCTTCAAAAATAAGAGTAATATGATTTTTACCAGTAAGGATAGATTTGTCCTTGTCCCAGGTAATAGGTTTGTAATTCCCTATAAAATTCATGTCGCCATCAAACTGGTATAACCCGTCCCTGTACGTTCCAGCCCACAAATGTTCTGCTCTGTCTTCGAAAAAGCAGGTTGCTGTAATGTTATTTATTAAATCGGGGTAAGATTTAATTGTAATGTGTTTAAATGGATTTTCTGTCATGTCTAAAATACTTATTCCCGAGGTTGATACCCAAAGCCTGTTATTATCATCAAGGTAAAGACAATTAATCAGATCGCTCGATAGTGCATCCGGTTCGCAACTGCTACTGTATATGTGGGTCATAGTTTTCGTTGCATAGTCATACATTTTTAATCCCCCTTGTGTGGCTATCCACATCTCGTGCTTTTTGCCTGATGAAAATTCCTGCAGAAACCGAACCTTATTTTCATCATAGGCGTTTTGTCTCTCCGGGTTTTTCGTAATAAGATGAGTCCACTTGTCGCTTGTCTGGTCATAGGTGATAATTCCCGAGGCTGTACCAAACCACATCATCCCTTTTTCATCTTCTGCAATGCAGGTAAAACTATTTAATTCTTCCGAAATGTCAAAATCCGGTTTCATTTGGGTAAAAACTTCTTTGACAGGGTCGAACCTGAAAAGACCATTTATTGTACCTACCCATACTTTGCCTGATTTGTCAGCTTTCAGGGACAATACAATATTACATTGAGGATTATTTTTAGAAGAGGTTGGTCTGTAATTCTGAAATGTCTCATTTTCCTGATCAAATTTTACTAAACAGGCTGAGTGTGTACCAATCCAGATATCACCGTTTCTGCCTTGGTAAAAAGAAGAAATACCTATGCTTCCAATGCTTTTCGGATTATCTCTTTCAGGCAGAAAATTTCTATGTTCCCCTGTAGTCAGATCGTATCTGACAAGACCGTTTTTAAGAGTGCCAATCCATAAATTATCCTGGTCGTCCTCAAAAAATGATGTGCAATATCTGTCTGCACAAATAATGTTTGTATCTGATAAAAAGTGACTATAATGCCTTATCTGATAGCCATCGTATCGATCGACTCCTCCTCCGGTAGCAAACCACATAAACCCCTTGGAATCTTTAAAAATAGCTCTGACTCGCGCTGTGTAACGTCCATATTGAGTAGATAATTGCCGGAATTTATATTGGTTGCTCTGAGGATAAACTATGTCAACCGATAAAAAGACCAGTGAAAATATCATTACTAATATTTTGGTTTCCCTGACCATTGATTCTGATATCGCTCTGCCTATTATGCCGTAAAGATACAACATTGAGAAGCTGAATGCAATATTTTGGAGTAAAATTTATTATCCTTCATGAAATAAAAAAACCTTTCAAGTGCTCAGGAACTATATCCTGCAACGACCTGAAAGGTTTTCAATTATACAAATACCGGTAATCTTATTTCTCCGATTTCATCAACAAAATTTCATTAGCAATCACTTCGGTGATATAATGTTTCTTGCCATCTTTGTCATCCCAACTACGGGATGTCAGTTTGCCTTCAATGGCTACTTCATTTCCTTTTTTCAGGAATTTTTCAACTATACCGGCAGTACCGTTCCATGCAACAATGTTGTGCCATTGTGTTTCTGTGACCTTTTCGCCACCCTCTTTTTTGTATGTTTCGGATGTTGCCATTGAGAATCTTGCAACTTTTTTATTATTGTCAAAAGTTTTGATTTCAGGGTCTTTTCCCAGGTTTCCGATGAGCTGTACTCTGTTTCTTAAAGTGTTCATAATAGTTTGTTTTAAAAAGT
>JAOZLR010000218.1 GCA_029934735.1 Bacteroidales bacterium | reverse complement strand
ATTCTTGAAATCTTTTAGTAGGATTAAATCAATCTTTTATTTCTAAATGCAATACAAAACTCCGATTTTAATTATCTTTGTAAAATAAAACCATTGAAGAATCGAATGATTTGGACAGGCATCGTTTAATAAAATTGATTTGAATTATGAATAATAAAAGAGACAATTTTCCATGGGTTCTTATTATTGGCATAGCTATATTAATAATGGCTGCTTATATTGCATATCCCTTTGTTTTGAGAAGGTATATTGATTCAATTGACAACAGAGGTCTTTTTGGTGATAGTTATGGGGTGTTAACATCTCTATTTGGTGCTGTCACGATAATATTATTAATAATTACACTTATATACCAAAAGAAGGAATACAAGAAAACCCTTGAGGAAATGGAATTATCCAGAAAAGCACAAGAAGAGTCAAAAGATGCTTTGTCAAAACAAGCTGAAACATTAAAGTTTCAAAGATTTGAAAATACATTTTTTAAATTATTTGAAATCCATCTGAATATTTGTAATGAGTTATCATTTGCATCCAAAGATAAAGGAAAGAAAGCATTTAGTATCTTATCACATCATATTTATAATATGCATTTGAATAACCCTAAAACAATAAAAGAAGATTTCGGTGCTTTCCATGATTATACGAATAACTTGAAAAATATTTTTAGCTTTATTGATACTGAATGTCCAAATAAAAGTATTTCAGAAAGAAAAAAATATTTTGGTTTTATTCTTGGTCAGTTTACTGCAGCAGAATGGAAAGTTTTTAATTATTATATGAAAAATATTGATAAAGAAATTGAAACAAAGTTCATTCAAAAGTATAATCTCTCCACATTAAATCCGGCAGAATACCATTTTAATAGTTCTTCACAATAAATGAATAAAGTCTATCAAAAAATGCCAAAATACCTAACTGATTGTTCTGGCTTTTTAATCTTCCATTTTGTGAAGTATTCCAAGGCTATATGCAATATTCTTTTTTTATTATAGGCTTTGGTGTTTAAAATATAGACGTACCACATTGTATTTTTGTTAATTGCGAACATGGTGGAGCTGGGCGGAATCGAACCGCCGTCCAAACAAGCAGCTGAAATGCTTTCTACATGCTTAGCCGTTTATTGGTTGTCGGGAGTTAACCGGGAAATGGCACCCAATTCAACACCTTATCTCTTTTATCTCACCGAATGATCAGAGCAATCAGACGGCCAGCCTGAAATTAACTGCACTCCGTAAGTCAGACAGGAATCAAGCAGGTCCGTCTGCGGAATGTCCCGTCCCGAAACCTGGTTTCAGGATTAAGCTTAATCTACTAAACTTCGATTATGCTGCGAGAGCGTAATTTGTTTCGCCAATTATAGTTCGAGAATAGTTTTTAACGAGCCACATCCTCAATGCCCGGCATGCTTACAATCCTACTGTCCTTGCTGTCTAATCCAGTCAGCCCCAATATTCTAAATTGTAATATGTTTAAAGAACTCTCTTTAAAGAGGAGTGCAAAGATACAATAAAAACAGTTTGCTGGTAAAAAAAATTATCAGGCACGTTCTATCCAATCAACGGTTGTGCATATTTAACAACATCCTCATTAGTAATAGTATGGTCGCATAGAATTGCCAGTCTTTCGGTTACGTTGTGGAGTTCTCTGATATTACCTGTCCATCGCATCGCCTGAAGTGCCAGCATAGCATCTTCCTCAATTTCCATTTGAGGTTTACCGTTTTTTTCGCAAAATTGATTCATAAAATGATTAACGAGTAATGGAATATCCTCTTTTCTCTCTCTTAGAGGAGGTACATGAATAAGGATTACACTCAGTCTGTGGTAGAGGTCTTCACGAAAACATTCTTTTTCAATCTCTTCTTTCAGATTTTTGTTTGTAGCTGCAATTATTCTTACGTCAACAGGAATATCCTTCTCTCCACCAACTCGCGTAATTCTATTCTCCTGAAGAGCTCTGAGTACCTTTGCTTGTGCCGAGAGACTCATATCTCCGATTTCGTCAAGAAAAAGCGTGCCACCGTTGGCCTGTTCAAAATCACCTTTCCTCTGTTTTATTGCTGATGTAAAAGAGCCTTTTTCGTGACCGAAAAGTTGACTTTCAATTAATTCCGAAGGAATTGCTGCACAATTAACCTCAATGAAAGGGGCGTGTGCACGATTACTCTTTTCGTGCAGCCAACGGGCTACAAGTTCTTTACCTGTTCCGTTTTCACCTGTTATCAAAACGCGGGCATTTGTCGGAGCTACACGCTCAATCAAATCCTTTATATTTTCCAAAGCATCCGATTCGCCTATCATATCATATGTTTGGCTAACCTGCCTCTTTAGTTTTTTTGTTTCGGAAATAAGATTTGATTTATCAAGAGCATTTCTGATTGTGATAAGAAGCCTGTTCAGATCAATTGGTTTGGCAATATAATCGAAGGCACCTTTTTTAATTGCTTCTACTGCCGTTTCAATTGTTCCATGCCCTGATATCATAATCACAGGGGTTTCGGTCAGGATTATTGCTTTTTCCAAAACTTCGAGACCATCCATTTCAGGCATCTTTATATCGCAAAGGATTACATCATATTTATTATTTCGTATCAGATCAACCCCAATCAAGCCGTTTTCTGCTTCACTAACTTTGAATTTTTCATATTCCAAAATATCTCTAAGGGTATTTCTGATACTTCTCTCATCATCAATTACTAAAATCTTGGCCATTTCTCAATTCTTTAAAACTTGTCAAAAGTACTGATATTTTGGTAAAGGGGCTAAATATTTTATTTGGATTTTGAGCTTTGAGTTTTGAGTTTATTGTTAGCATTTTCTCCTATCTTTGCAGCACAATTTCGACAAATGATAAAAACCGTTAATATACATAAATCTTTTGGAAGTCTTGAGGTTTTAAAGGGTATTGATCTTGAGATTAAAAAGGGGGAAATCGTCTCTATTGTAGGTGCTTCAGGTGCAGGAAAATCAACGCTGCTTCATATTATTGGTACATTGGATAAGGCTGATAAAGGAGATGTGATGATTCAGGATATTAATGTTAACTCTCTGAATGAAAAACAGCTTTCGCAATTCAGAAACATACATATAGGATTTGTGTTTCAGTTTCATCACCTGTTGCCTGAGTTTACCGCACTTGAAAATGTTTGTATTCCGGCTTTTATATCAAGGATTCCCAGAAATGAAGCTATTAGAAAAGCTAAGGAGTTGCTCGGCTTTTTGAACTTGACGGACAGGCTTGATCATAAGCCATCCGAACTCTCAGGAGGGGAGCAGCAAAGGGTAGCTGTTGCCCGTGCTCTTATTAATGAGCCGGATGTTATTCTCGCTGATGAGCCTTCGGGTAATCTTGACTCAGTTTCTGCCGTTGAATTACATAACTTGTTTTTTAGCTTACGCGACAAATTCATGCAGACATTTGTTATTGTTACTCATAACAGAGAACTTGCAGATATGGCAGACCGCAAGCTGACTATTAAAGACGGAGTTATCCACAAGCAGAGTGCAAATGAAAAAATTAACATTCCTGAAAAAACTGTTTCTTAACCAAATCATTTGTAATTTTGCAGCGATTTTTACTATTAATAATAATTTTTACAAAGCTTCGTTAAATAAGCTTAATCAGATTTTTAATGAATCTGTATTATGGTTTTTTGATATGATACTTAAAAGAACTCTGGCATTAACTACTATATTGATTTCGCTTTTGCTTTTTAATTTTGTATTTGCCCAGGCAGATACAGAGCAGAAGTATAAGGAAGCTGTTTCCTCGGCCGATAAGTATTTCTCATCAGGCGATTATATTAATGCCAAGGCGTCATATCAATATGCTTCCAAAATTAAGCCCGATGAAAGTTATCCTAAGCAGAAACTGAAAGAAACAATGGATAAGCTTCATGAAAAAATGGCTGTTATGTCTGAGTACAATAAGGAGCTAACCGAGGCTGACAAACTCTTTCGGCTTAAGGAGTACGAGGAGGCAAAGGTAAAATATGAGGCTGCTTCCAAAATACTTCCCGACGAAAAATACCCGAAAGAAAAAATAGATGAGATAGAGAAGATATTTAATGAAAAGGCCTTGAAGCAAGCTGAGTATAATGATGCTGTCAGCCGTGGAGATAGGGGAATGCAGTACAAAAAGTATGAAACAGCTATTAAGGAGTATGAGAAAGCTTTGCAGGTTTTTCCTAATGAGGAATATCCAAAAACACAAATTGAGGAAGCAAGGCAACTGGCAGATGAGTATAACAGTATCAAACTGCAATACGATGAGGCTCTCACTGCTGCTGACAGGCTCTTTAGTCTGAAATATTACGAAAAAGCAAAAGAAAGCTATGAGATAGCAGGGAGTGTTAAACCTAGTGAGGATTATCCTGTTGAGCAGATAAATAAGATAGATAAATTACTTGTTAAGAAAAATGAGTACGACAAACTGGTGTCTGAGGCTGATGAGCTTTATATGGGAAAAGACCTGGCACTTGCAAAGACTAAATATCAGGAAGCATTGAAAATTTATCCGTCCGAATCCTATCCAAAGGATATGATAGACAAGATGAATGAAAAATTGAAAGAGCTGAGCAGTAAGGATGATTTATATAACAATGCTATTGCCGATGCAGACGTATTCTTTAATTCAGGTGATTATGCCAATGCGACAAAGGAGTATGAAAATGCGTTCTCAATAAAACCGGAAGAGCAGTATCCACAAACAAAAATTGATGAGATAAAAGGCTTAATTGCAAAATTAGGTGCTGAAGAAAACTCATATAATGAGGCAATTCAGAAAGGTGAGGAATTTCTTGGAAACAGTGAGTATGAGAAGGCTAAAGCTGAGTTTGAAAAGGCCTCAACACTGAAGCCGTCAGAGCAGTTACCAAAGGACAAGATCGTTAATATTGAAAAACTGATTGTCGAGAGAAATGCAGTACAAGGTAGTTATGATAATGCAATTGCGT
>JAOZLR010000217.1 GCA_029934735.1 Bacteroidales bacterium | reverse complement strand
AAGGAAGATGCACACGAAATCATAAAACGTTCAATGAGCGATTACACAAAGAAATTTGAGAATCTTGGTGATATTCTGTCGAATGTGTAGGGTTTACGAGTTGCTTTGGAGGTTAAAATAGATTTAATCCGACACTCTCACTATTCTGTAGCTACTTTTCCAAAACCTCCACTTTTCCTTCTACGGCATCAAGCCTGATTTTTTGTCCATCTTTAAGAATATCCATTGCGCCTTTCATACTTACAACCGTAGGCAGGCCATATTCGCGAGCTACAACTGCGCCATGCGAAAGCGGACTACCAATTTCGGTGATCAAACCACCTGCAATGCTATAAAAAGGTGTCCAGCCAATATCGGTAAATTTAACAACCATTATCTCACCCGATTTCAATTTTGCTGCCTCCCCGATTGTACTAATCAACCTCACATTACCTTCAGCCACTCCCCGGCTAACAGGAATTCCTGACAATTCCCCATCGAATTTTACTCTTTGCTCCTCAACGGGACAAGGAACACCAAAAGTTAAATCCTCAAATATCAACTTCTGCATTTCGGGATAGATATTCCTTCGTTCAGTACTGACGGCTTTCCATTTCTCATAATTGCCAGATTCCAGCAACTCCCCTATCTCCTCATGTTTCAGGAAAAATATCTGATCTTCGTCATCCAGCATACCATCCCTTACCATAAGCTTTGCGAGATTCCGGTATGCAAGCTTAAACTGATGTTGCACTCCTATAGCCAATGCCTTGGTCTGCTCACGCCGGGCAACAGCCTTGCGTGCTTTGGGAAGAATTTTCTTCAAAATTATCTTTTGGATATAATTAAGATTCTCTTTTGAAATATCAATTGTTGCTGTAATCTTTTCTTTTGGTTTTAATTCCGGGTTATTAATAAGAAGCATCACTTTCGCCTTGAGCCCTTCCACTATGGGAGCAGGGTCAACAGCCCACTCTTTTTCCAGCAATTCTGCTTCACGTACGCCACGATGTCCGTGCCGGTTAATAAACTCAGCCCACTTTATTCTAATCTCCTCCTGACTGATTTCTTTCAGAAACTTAATAGAACCATTAATATCAACCTGCAGAAAATCCTTATCAATATTCAGACATCTCACCAAGAGATGTGCTAACTCATCGATGGCTTTTAAAACCTGAGCACTTTCAATATCGGGAATATCAGTAAAAAATCTTGCTACCTTTTCCTGATGCTCCTTTTGAGGCACTTTACCCTTGGAATACAAATTCAGGATAGTACTGTAGTTACTCCCCGACTGGGATGACGAAACATAGTGAAGATCCCAGGCTTTCATCAAAACATGCATATTTTCAGTAATATTATTATAACATGTTCCAACATCATCAGGACAATCAATGCGAAACTCATTATACATCTTTTCCAAATCTTGTTTAGCCTTTGCAGCTCCACTAAGATATGAAATCATCCTGATGAAGTTGCCGAGCCTTCTCACAAATCCAGCCTCTTTCCTAACCTTAACTCCCGGGACTTCCTGACTTACTACTGAAAAATCTATGTTTCCCTTTTTCGATAATAAAATATTTTGAGGAAATTTGTAAAGGGAATTTACTTCAAAAAACAGATGATTATAATAAGAATGAACAAAAAGAGTACTGTCTGAAATTTCCGGAATGGCTCTGGTTTTACTATATAATATCTGTAATCCATAATCTATTGATCGTGCAAATGTTGAGAGTGTAAGAGGTGTCACCGGGCCGGGCATCATTTCACCAATATTTCCCCGTGTATAAATGGGTTTATCATATACAGGCTTATCATCCAGCTCATTCAGATGAACACTCCCTGCCCCTGTAATCGGCCTTAATTGAAGCCAGAAAATATTTCCCTCTTTATCAATCGCCCATTCAAGATCAGCTGGTTTGCCATAAACGCTCTCAATATCAAGAGCCTGACTTATTAGTTTGTTAAATGTCTCTTTATTTAACAATTTGCAGTTGTGCTGATCTTTATGTACTTTATATAGAGATACCGTTTCACCAGTTTGCAAGCCCGACATCAAATCTTCTCCAATGCCTTTAACAATACTGACAGTTATTTTATCATGCCTGTTTCGAACAGGGTCAGCAGTAAATAATACCCCGGAAAATTCTGGCTGAACCATTTCCTGAACAATCACATTCATTACCGAGCCATTTGCAGAATGCAGCCCGTCTTTATATGATTTAACATTTTGCGAACTTGCCGACTGGAAGCATTTTTCTACAGCATTAAGAATGGCCATTTCACCATTAAGATTCAGAAATGAATCAAACTGTCCCGCAAACGATAACTCCTCTCCATCTTCTCCCGAAGCTGAAGATCTTACTGCATAAGCTCTGTGATTTGGCAGCGAGGTAATAAACTTTTTCAACTCCTGTTTGGAAAACTCAGTGACAACAAAAGTTTCGGGAATATTCATACCGGCTTTCTTCAAAAAGGCCAGTCCTCTTGCTTTACCGCCGCCAATACCCTCTGTTATCTTATCTACCTGAAATATCACGCCCATATTCAATCAAGTTTACTCCCATTTCTGCAATACCAACACCTTTCACGCCATCGTAGATAAAATCGGCCTTTGCCTGCCTCAGATAATAATCTTTATCCATATGGAAAGGGAAAAACTGCTTCATCTCAAGCGACACATTTTTAAAAGGCCCGTTCTTTTCTTCCTGCACATCAAATGAAAGTGAATGAGGCATAAGACCATCCATTTTTATTTCATCAAAATTTGGGATTTTATACATTGTCTTATAATGATCGTAATCATATATGAATGCAGCCTGAAGATTTTTAACAAAGTTGTAGCTTATCATACTGAAATTAAAAAACCTGCCGTCTTCAAGAAGCCCGAGAAGCCAAAAGTGGCGACTCCAGTCTTCCCAATTTCTCACACCCCAGCTATGGTCACGAACACCAATAAATTCTGTATCAATACTTTTGCCATTCCATTCAAATTTGCCCGTCATTTTGCCAGCCTGCTCATAATGAACCTGATCAAGCTCCCTCAGTTTCTTAAAAAACTTCCCGTTCCATTTCTCTTTTGCTATCTGATCTCCAACCTGTTTGTACGTTGTACCAACTTTATCGAAAACTACCAGCGGAGCAACGCCTTTCCATTTTAGGTCAAGTTTAAGTGAGCCTGATTTTTCTCCCTGTGGAAGTTTTCCTTCATAAGTTACGTTCCACTCTTCTCCAGGCTTTTCACAAATATATGCAATATTACCCTGACGAAACCCATCTCCCTCTTTCAGCTCACTATTCTCAAAACCAAAAACCCCTTCGCCCGGAATATGAACCATCATCCAGTTTTCGTTATGCTTGTCAACACGAAAAGCCTGGCGTGTTACAAATGTGTAACCCTCCTTTGATATTCCTGCAAAATAGCTGCTGTCGTTAAAACTGCGAACATTCTCTACCCTATGCTTCTTTTCAAGTTCTGTAAGTGAAAATTCACGACTCTTCTTATTCTTAATCTTCTGATATATAAGAAAATTCTTCAACCCCATAATTCCTATTTTAAGGATGCAATGATAACACATTTTACTGACATAGCTAAAGCAGAGATAACAAACTTAGGAAAACACAAATAGAAGGGTATGGTTAAGCCCGGAAGGGTAAAATGAATTTAGATCAATCAGGTGTGTGACTATCTTGGGAAAATATAACTACTAAAAACTCCTTTGACTATATCCCTGAACATCAAGTATATAATTTATACCAAAATAAAGCCCTCCCCAGGCATTGTGCGATGGAGAATATTCACCACTGGAATCTTTAAGCCTGTATGCAGGGTCATTAATATCCTTAAATCCGTAATTAACTCTTAAACCTGCATTGATAAAAAACTTTTTTGACAAATAAATATCAGCTCCCAAATCAACGGCAATACCTATATCAAAGTTCTCAAATCTGTTTTTTATATTAGTAGCATCAGTCACAAATGTATTACCATTAAGGTCTGTTTGTGTGGTACCAATGGTTTTACCATCTCTGGTATATGTCTGTGTTGCCTCATTCAGAAATGAAAACTGAGGACCCAGCATCACCCGGAATTTAGTAGTACTTGATCCAAAGGAATACTTAAAAAACACAGGAATATTAAAATACTGAAGATTTATATCCCTTTTTGTATCATAATTAGGTCCACTGGAAGACTTTTTCTGTTCATATTTTTGTCCTTGCATTGAATATTGAAATTCTGTAATAGCCGATATCTTCTCAGTAAAGTTATACCCAAAATTTAATGTTAAGGCATAGCCCATCTTAGGTGCGTAATCAATTTCGGTTTCTCCGTAAAAATTCTGATTTTGGATCCAAACACTGGTAATCGCCCCTCCGACACCAAAAACAAGCTCTTTACCTTTTTGTCCGAAACTGTTCAATGAAGAAATCATTATAACTGCTGCAACTATAACTAAATATTTTTTCATACAATACATTCTTTAAAGTCAATCGTTCTACGTAAAAATTAGCATTTTGGTTTAAAACTTTTTTCAAGAGCTCAAGTTCCTGTAAATGTTGAAGTTAAGTACTAATAACCACATTTTAAAAAATAGAAATTAAAATATTTGCCCTTTTGCACATTAAATATTTTTCTATTTTAGCCGATGCATAATATTTTGAGAGAATTATTTATATAGATGTTTGAAAATCTCCTTAAGAGTCTTTATCGTAATCTGATCAGGAACAAATTCTACTCGATCCTCAATATCGTTGGTTTGTCCGTAGGGATTGCAACAGCTTTAGTGATATTGCTGTATGTGCAGGATGAGCTTTCGTATGACAAATATAACGAAAAGTATGACCGGATATACAGGCTGGAAGGAAAATTTATCGTCAATAATAAACCCGATCAGTTTGCAGTAGTACCAAACCCGTTGGGGCCTGCTTTTAAACTTGAATTTCCTGAAGTGGAAGATTTTGTACGATTTGATGCCATTGGAAATACTCTGATAAAATATGGCGACA
>JAOZLR010000216.1 GCA_029934735.1 Bacteroidales bacterium | reverse complement strand
GACAATAACAATCCCTGTCCTGCTTTCGCAAGAGTTTTAATTGTCTAAATAATATTTTGATGTAATTTAGCGGAATGGTTATTAACAGGGCTTCTTTAAAACGATTTGCCGGGCAATTATCTCCATATTTGATATTGCTGGTTCTTGCCATTTTGGGGTATTGGCAGATTTCGTTGTTTGAGCACCCTTTAAAGTGGGATCTTATTGATCAGGCTTATCCCTGGAAGTTTTTTATTGGTGAGTCGCTGCAAAATCATATTCTGCCACTCTGGAATCCTTACCAGCATTGCGGTTATCCTATCCACGCCGATCCTCAGAGTTCTGCGCTCTATCCGATAGTTTGGTTTTTCGGGTATATTTGGGGATACAGTATCTATGTGTTGTCAATAGATTTTATATTGCATATTTTTCTTGCCGGAGTAGGGATGTTCACCCTTGGTAAAACCCTCAATTTTCAGCAGAATGTTGCATTGACGATTGGGATAGCGTATATGTTTAGTGGATTTTTTGTCGGGAATGCCCAGCATTTTATGTGGGTTATCAGTGCTACCTGGCTACCTTTTGTTATCAGCTCCTACATCGGACTTTACAAAAAGCGAACTCTGAAACAGGCGATTCTTTTCAGCCTTTTTATGTTTATGCTTATTACCGGGGGGTATCCTGCTTTTACAATGGTGCTGCTTTATTTCCTGATTATACTTTTTGTTTTCTATTCGGTTGTAATTGGCAGAGATGAAGGGAAGAAGGCTCTTTTCTCATTTATAAAATACAATGCTGCCGCACTTGTTCTCACAATCCTCACATCAGCTGTGATGCTGATCTCCGTTTTTAAGCTTATGCCATATATGAGAAGGAGTGGAGGCCTCTCTCTCGAAGATGCTTTATATGGCCCCTTTTCGGTTAAAAGCCTGGTTTCGTTAATCATTCCTTTTGGAGCCGTAAATCATGATTTATCATCATACGGAACTGATATGTCGATGGCCAACGGCTATTTCGGAATAATTCTTTTTGTGTTTTTCGTTGCCGCACTTTTTATCAGAAAGTCTGCAATAGTTAAACTATTTCTCTATTGGGGATTGTTTATGCTTGCAGCTTCTCTTGGTGATTTTACACCTGTCAGAGGGCTTCTTTATAACTATTTGCCTTTCTTCGATATATTCCGGTTTCCATCACTGCTCAGAATTTTTGTCATAATCAGTTTTGTGGTTGTTGCTGGCTCTGCTCTGAATAATTTTATCACCTTTAGTAATACCAGAACTGTTAACCTTTCAATTTTGGCTGTTGCCCTCCTGATAATAATAGTTGCCGGATTTAATATTGCCGGACAATACATCGACCTCGGTGGTTTTTTAAAAAACGGCGGTCTATTCTCCTTTTCTGAAACTTCGGCTTTGGCAAGGCAGATATTTTTTCAGGCTGTTGTGCAATTGATGTTTCTCGGGTTATTACTCCTGATAATCAATAAATACAGCAGTTCGAAGAGACTTGCAACCGCTATTATTATTTTGATAGTGGCAGATATGATCTTTGCACTTCAGCTTAATGCACCATACACGGTTTATAATGATAAAGTTTCTCAAAAGCAGATTAATGAAAAGACAAGGCTGTTGCCAAAGGGTTTTCCTATTCCTGCAATGACACCCGTAATAGAGAACCGTGACAGGGCGTTGCTCTCTTTTACACCTTTGTGGAAAAATCTGAATATCTTTCATAAGCAGCTTGCCTGGGACGGGTATAATCCTCTTCATCTGAAGGACTATGAGATTCTTGAAGATTCATTACCCGGATTGCTAAAATCGGTTATCAAAAATCCTCCGGCCTTTTTTGCTGAAATGGTTTTGCCGTTTGATTCGTTATCTGCTGATTTGGAAGCAGGCAGCTTAAAAATGGGAGCTATATATCTGAAACCGGATGCTTTCAAAAAGATAAATTATATTGTCCAGGGAGCAGGAACGAGTGCTGTTAAATTTAGATCCTTTTCACCTGTAATGGCAGAGTTTGAAGTTGAGACAGACCGGAATAAGATATTTGTGTACCTGCAAAATTACTATTATGGCTGGAGAGCTATTGTTGATGGTGAGGAGAGACCTGTTCTTGAAGCAGACGGGACTTTTCTAGGAGTTGAAGTGCCGAAAGGTTCACACACTGTGCAATTTGAGTACAAACCAACCTTGGTGATTGGCGGCTTCTATTTTTCATTATTTTTCATTACCATTTCAATAGTTTATCTGATATTTGCTGCGAAAAAAAGATGATAAAGACAACAATCATAGAAAATAAGCTTAACAGCCTGAATAGTAAATATTGGGGGATGGTATTAGCAGTTGTTGTTATTTTGAATCTAATTATCAGGTTTCTGGCACTTCCATCTGAAAGTATCTACGGCGATGAAGGATTTACCATATTCTTTTCCCAACAAACTCCCCAGTTGCTTTTCGACAGGTTGATGTACGACAGGAATCCTCCTCTCTATTTTTTTATGCTTCATTACTGGATTAAAGTTTTTGGTATTGGTTCATTTTATTTAAAGGGACTTTCGGCATTAATAAGTACTGGAACTGCATTTTTCCTTTTTAAGCTATCGGACAGGTATCTCAACAGGTTGAGCGCCATTATAGTTTCGATACTTTTTCTCTTTTCTGAGGTTCAGATGATGATTTCGCACGAACTCAGAGCTTTTGCTCTTGTCGGATTTCTTACGGCCCTGTCGTTCTATCTGTTTTTAAACACGTTAAAAAGGGAGAAGAAGTGGAGCCTGGCAGGGCTTGCTATTGTTAATATACTACTGATGTTTACCCATTATATCGCCGTATTTGTTCCGGTTGTTGAATTTATTGCGGGCCTTCTGTTTTTTAAGTCCGCAAAGAAAGGGTTTAAATATCTTATTATTAGTTTTGTTATCAGTGTTGTTTTGTATTTGCCCTGGGCAAAGATTGTTTTTGAGAATATTCCTGAAGCCGGAACGTTCTGGCTTGCCATTCCCGGGCTATCTGAATTGCGGTATATCTTTGAGAAGTTTTCGGTGAATATGACCTTTTTAAAAATTCATACTGCTTTAATAGTTGGATTTGGATTTCTTGTAATATTTGATAAGAAAAGAAGATTTCTTTCTGAAAAATTTGATGTTAAGATATTCATCCTTCTTCTTTTGTGGTATATATTGCCGGTTATTGCCGATTTTCTGATTGCACAGTTCACACCGGTTTTCAGATTGCGTTATGTGCTGTTCTCTTCTCTCGGATTTTACCTATTGCTCGCTTATATCGTTAGTTCACTGCGTATAAATATTATTGTTGAATTGGCCTTGATACTGTTGATACTGTATATACCATTCAGGTCATTTCAGGTGTATCGGGATGTGTCAGAAAATTGGAAGAAGGTGGTTCCTGAAGTGATGAAATTGCAGTCGGAAAACAATATTGTACTTATTTCTGCCTGGTATAAGTTCAGAGACTTTACATATTATTATAATCGTGATTACTTCAGCGATTATGAGAACACAATAGGCCATCTTGGTGATGATGACATATACTGCCTGAATGATAGCAGCGGTTTTAGAACGATTGATTATAGCAAGGCTCCACGTATCATTCTTATCAGTAGTCACACTCAGATTGTTGATTCCGAAAATACGATAGCTAAATTTTTACTGCGTCATAAGTATAAGCTTTGTGATGAGTTTGGCGTTCCGGGAATTGAGGTGACTGTTTATAATCAGGAGTTCTTATCTTGTGATTCGCTTGTTGCCATTCAGCAGATAAGTGAGTTGCAGGATAAATGTGCAGAATGGAAAAAGAGTGTTTTTCGTGATGTTCAGACAAATGACACAGTAACATCTTATTTCAATAATATGGAATATGATTCGGTTTGCGGTATCCCTAAAAATATCTTAAACCTGAAAGCGTATTCTGGTTTTTCTTCGTGTCTTGTTAATGATAGCCTGCCTTATAGTTCTGCTTTCAAGGCAAATCTCTTTGATATCCCTGCTTTACATTCTGTTAAGGTATCTCTAAATGTTTTGACCAACGTGAATAGCGATGCTGCCCTGGTCATTTCAATTGATCGCGGCAATAAGTCCTTATTCAGAGATGTGCATTATTTCTCGGGAGATGTATTAGTAGAAAACGAATGGTTTGAAGTAATGAAATCCGTTAAAATACCGGAGATAAAGGATAAAGAAGCTGTGCTGAAAGTCTATGTATGGAATCCTTCCGGTATTGATGCCTTTGTTGATGATATCGAAGTGCAAATAAGGTAACAGAATATGGCTTTTTATCAGACATCCTGAATTACACCAATAAATTCCTGACTGATGTCAATGTTGTAAACATCACAAAAGTGTTTTTTAAGTTTTTCTTTAACCTCTTCAATGTCAACTTTTCGTCCCAGCTCTTTTTCAAGTGATGTCACTCCTTTGTCAGTGAAACCACACGGATTGATATATTGATAGTAAGTTAGGTCTGTGTTTACATTAAGCGCAAAACCATGCATTGTTACACCTTTGGTAATCTTAACACCCATAGCACATATCTTTCTGGCTTTTCCCGGAATATGAGTGTCAATCCATACGCCAGTAGCGCCTTCAAGTCTTTCAGCTTTAAGGGAATAGTCTTCAAGTACATCTATTATGACATTTTCCATTCTGTTGATATATTCTCTTGTTCTGATGCCGAGTGCTTCAAGGTCGAAAATCGGATAACCTACTATCTGTCCGGGTCCGTGATAGGTAATGTCACCACCACGATCACTTTTAAAGAATTCAATTCCTTTTTCTTTTAGTAGTTTGTCAGGAATCAGCAAATTGTTTTCAGAACCGTGTTTACCAAGAGTGTAAACGTGTGGATGTTCGCAAAACAGAAGAAAATTATAGTTCAAATTCTGCTCACAAAAAGGTAATTCAGAATTTATCTTATTTGTCTCAAAAATATGTCCCACAAGGTTTTTCTGGTAATCCCAGGCCTTCTTGTACTTTATTACTCCCAGATCCTTATATAATGTTTGAAACTCCAT
>JAOZLR010000215.1 GCA_029934735.1 Bacteroidales bacterium | reverse complement strand
AGCTCACCATCAAGTGCATTAACTGTTTTTACATCATAATAACCGGTATTGTCGTAATCGTCAAATGAAAACTCAGCCTGAATAATATCATTGCTAACAGCATTAACCCAATTTGGATAGATGGTAGAAGAACCCTGCTTAAACCTTACAATCGTTCCTGTACCCTGGGAAAAATGCGTATTTTCACCACTTATTGAAACTGTAAGAGTTTCCGGTATTGCTCCATTATCAGGAGATATAGAAGTCAGATAAGGAGGATCAGGATCAGGAGACACTGAAAAAGAATAATATAAAAATAATGATCCATCCAATGGATTGTAAATTTCAATATTATACATTCCGGTTGGAGCACTGCTCGGCAAGGGAAACTGAATCTCAATTATAGTATCCGATATAGTGTTATAAGAGTTTCCGTGTATAACAAACCACACATTATTGTTCGTTAGTTTTGCAGAATTGTTCACCTGCGAAAAATGAGTAAATTTGCCATAAGCTGTAATAGTAATCATTTCGCCTGCTATTCCTGTATTAGGGCTTATGTAATCAAGATAAGGAGTCTCAGGATATGGATCTAAATAAAAACCGTTTTCTAAAACCAAATGCCCATCAGTTATGTTATTTGTATTAACATCATAATAGCCTGGTGCAAGATAGTATGGAAACATAAACTCACTATTTATCAATGTATTATTAACGATATTTGTTTCAATAGGATAAAGTGTACCGGAACCCTGAGAAAACCAAACATCCGTTCCTGTACCCATTGCAAAATGAGTATCAGTACCAGAAATCTGCACTGTTAAAATATCATAAATCATAGCACCATTAGGATTTACTCCTGCTATACTACCATTAGATTTACTTTCGGTTGAATTATCTAATTCCGAAACTTTTAGAGAAGAGAAATCCTGACTATAGCAACTTAATGAAAATAAAAGCAGAACCGGAAATAGTATTTTTAGCTTCATTGATCCAAATTGTTTAATGGTTAACAAAAATACAAATAATTATTGTTCTGACAAATTATATTTTAGCTTCAATAATTCTGCTTCTTGCGATGTTATTGTGCTGTCAACAGATTCCATTAAATAAACTGCCTCGAGTAATAGTTGCCGATTGATATCATTATGATTATTTTTTGATTGAATAAAAACTTTTCTCATCCATTTCTTATCATTTCTAATCCTTATTAACGATTTGCTCAGTTGCCTTTCATCAATTTCATTACTAAACTCATCAATTTTTTTCCATAACACTGCGGTCAGGAATTTTTCATATCTGGCATCCTGTGTTGTATCAGCAATCCCATAAATCATCAAATAGGCAGAATCCGTTTTGTTTTCATTATAATAAACAGCTGTAAGATTCAGTAAAGACTCTTCAAAATGAGGAGATAAATCAATTGCTTTTAGAAAATACATTTTTGCCTTTCCATGTTCTTTTTTCAATTCACAGGTTGTTCCCAGGTTATTCAGAACATGCAGATGATTAGGGTTCACCTTATAAGCGCTATTAAAACAGTAATATGCAGAATCAATATTGTTAAGCCTGAAATATGCCTCACCCTCATACCAACATAATGGAGTGGAATAATCGTCAACTGTGGTATAGGGTGTGATTGCTTTTTCGATTTCAACTATTACATTTAACCATTTCTGCTCTGCCCGAAAATCCAATGCATTACGTATATGCATACCTGATTCAACTCTGCTTTGTGAAATATATGTACCAAATAGCAACAATACAATTACAGGTATTAATAGCCAGGTTACTTTTATTGATTTTCTTTGGACAGGAGCCAGTGACCTATATTTTACAACTGTAGCAGCGAATAGGAGACTAAGAAAAATCTGATGCTCTATTCTCTCTTTTGGGAAGCTCACCAAAGAGATGATTATGTAACCGGAAAACCCAAATAATAACGCCAGGGCAAAATATCTATCTTCAATCTTACCGGCATTTTTGATTATTTTAAAAAGATAAAAAAAGGAGCTGATAAAAATCAATAAATAAAACACAAACCCAATAATTCCCGTTTCAGCCAAAACCCATAAAAAATCATTATGAGGACGCTGAAAATAGGTCTCACCGGTTACCGACCTTAATTCTTCAAGACCGTAAGAAGGTATTACAAACCGCCAGTTACCCTGTCCTATCCCTGTTACAGGATTATCTTTAGCCATTGCCATTGTTTTGCTCCAAAGCTCAACACGTTCAAGCGTGGAGCCGAACTGATAATTGCTTACCCAATATAATTGCTTCTCAAAAACCTTAACATTTCCATACTGTGAGTAGACCAATACACTAATTGAAATAATAACAAATATCATTAGTGAAGATAATGATAATGCCCTGATAGCCTTCCCGTTTAACAAAAATGATTTTCTGTAAACCAGTAATACTATAAATGCAACAAACAGAGCAAATACCAAGGCAATCCAGACCGAACGTGTCAACAAAACAGTAATTAGTATGATTACGAACATTGAGCTGACCACAGAAAATATTCGCCAGACAGATCTAAACAGGTATACTCCAAAAAGAGTAAAAGGCAGTGTTAAAAGCAACAATTGTGAATAGAGATTTCTATTTGATGATAACGCCCTAACTAAATAGCTGGTTTGATGGTTTAATCCTGATGTTGATGCAATATTTGCAATCTCATAAAACCCATATAATGAAATCAATATTGAAAAAACGATAACAACCCTGGTCGTAACTTCTGACATATTTTTCATGGGTGTCAGAAATATTGTCAGAAGACAAAATGTAATGAAAAATGTAAAAATCTTAAACCACTCAAATACAGCTTCAGAAATATTTAATGCAGAAACTATTGAAATCGCAGCAATAAATAAATATCCCAAATAAAATTTAAAAATATTCTTTCTAAAAACGCCTGTAGCGTAAAAATCACTACTTCTCAGCAACAGAATTAATAAAATCGTCATGAAAACCGTGAGCGTAATATTTAATACAAACAGCCGGGGATATAATGATGGATCTAAAACAGAGCCGGAATAGACAAAGGGAACAACCAGAATAACAAAAAATAAAAACAGATAGCTGGGTAAGTTAATAATCCGATTCCAGATGTTTTTTCTCATCCCTCTTTTTTCATCTAAATTATTAATAATTGATGCTAATATTTACAGCGATGAAAATACAAAATTTAAAGATAAAGGTTAACCTTTTCTCCTCTACAACCTTTCAAGACCCATCCGCACCAGCTTACTTCTACTTGAGAGGTTTTATCCTTCTGTTAAAACTTCTCATCATACTTTGTCCAGAGAAAATCACCAAGTTTCCAGGCTTCTTCAACAACCTTACTTCCCCATTTATTAGTATAATCATTAAGATATGAAACCGTTTCTCCAGATTTTTTCTTATTATACGCTTCAAGAGCCTGCTTTTCAATTTTCTCCTGATCATCAAACAACTGCTGTTGCATTGGATCCCAAACAGCTCTCACATCTTTTCGCATATCGCCCCAACGTTGTGCAGTCAGGGTTCCAAGTCTGTTAAATGCCCACCAGGCCGATTCGGATGTATAACCATTTTGCCTTCCAGGTGTTTTGTAGGGTTGTGGCAGGTCTGTAACACTACAATAAACAGGAATATAAATTGATGAGGCAATATTATCCATTGCCAGCCACTCCACACCACCGATTTCATCAGGCAGCCAGTCGCGGCACTGAATTATGGTTCCATACATTGTGTACCAGCGGGCAATTGTTCTCTCGCCAAGAAATCTGATTTTATCCGTTTTATGATCAACAGAATACCAGCCCCCCTGTACATTCTGAATTTTAAGATGATCGTAAGGCATAAAAGGATTTGCCAATGGCGAAACTACCGTCTTCCCATCTTTGTCAGTTGATGTTATCAACCTTGTCATATCATATGGTGTCCCTTCGTAGTAATCCTGAAAGACCTTTACAATATCGGCAATATTGACTTTTTCATCCGGTTTTACCGAAAAAGGATAGTCTTTATCATTCGGATCAAGCTTTAATGAGGGTGCCAGAAGATCAAAAGCACGCCATTCCCTTCTTCTTGATGCAATAGACTCACGACTATGTGGTGCATAGGCGTAACAGAATTGAAATTTCTCTATTTCAGGATTCCACCAGTTGTTCTCTTTGGCAATATCATAAATATTTTCAGATGCCATAAAATAATCTGGATTACTCAGGTCAATCTCTTTTATGGTACTTGCATTTGCATTTACAGCAATATGATCATCAGGAACACGCTGAGCTACCCAGACTGCACCTATTTTGTCTTTTCCGGCGCCAACAATCTCAAAGTGCCACACCTCTTTTTTATCGGCAATGGTTAATGCTTCTCCAGCATCATTCCAACCGTATTCTTTAGTCAACTCATCAGCCATTTTAATAGCTTCTCTCGCTGTAATACACCGTTCAACCATTAACTGACAGAGTCTCTGGCAATCAATTAAACCATTATCAGATTGTAATGAAGGCCGGCCTCCGAAAGTTGATTCTCCAATACCAAGCTGTTTTTCATTTAACGATGGATAAGCTGTGTTGATGTAAGCATAAGTATGCGCAACTTGCGGAATTTCTCCAATAACATTATGGCTGTATGATGGCATAGCTAAAGTATCGCAGGCTACTCTTTTATACATCTTAACCGTTTCTCCTTCTTTATGGTCTTTAGCAGGAACAATATCAATCCAAGACCTTGTGCGATGACTATCGTCTGTATGAGAAGTTATGACAGAACCATCAACAGTTGCAAGCTTTCCTGCAGTTATTGATGTACAGGCATCAGGATAGCCTGCTATCCAATCGGGTCTTTCATCCTGTGAAAATAATAAAAACGGGATTAAAATAAAAGCCGTAAGAAATGATAAGATTGTTTTCATATAAATAGTTTTATTGTACAAAGAAAAATAAAATTTCTGAATAGTTGAGGATATAGAGTTGCTTTCATCAAATTACCCTTTTGCTCCCTATTTCCATCATCAAACACCTAGCAAGGTTCATCAGCCGCCCCGAC
>JAOZLR010000214.1 GCA_029934735.1 Bacteroidales bacterium | reverse complement strand
TATTACTTTCAAATGCGAGCTCAATAATTCTGATTAAATCCCTACCATCTTCTGGTTTTACATCCTGCTCAGCCTCATTAGTCAGAACATTATAAACATTATCATAAAACTTCATATAGTTGCCGGATTCAGTTTTTACTCTTCCATCAACCGGCTCATCATCCAGCTCTGCAGTAAGAAAACCCCAATTCTTTTCATCCTCAACACCCCATTTTCCCCCAACGGGCATTCTTCCATTCGCGAGTGCTTCTTCCTGAGGATCAATGCCATATTTAATAAATGAACCATTAGTACCATGAATGATAAATCTGGGGCCGGGCTCTTTAACCATCATACCTGCGGTTAGTATCACCTTCGTTGAAGGATAAAACATCTCCAGCATGAAATAATCATCAACCTTACTTCCAGGGCGTTGAGCCTGGATATCGGCAATCAAACTTTCAGGCTTACCAAATAACTGCAACGCCTGGTCAATAAGATGAGAACCAAGATCATAAAGTATTCCACTTCCCGGCTTATCCTCATCACGCCATTTTCCGGGTGTCAGTTCAGGTTTATTCCTATCGAAATGAGCTTCATACTCCTGAATATCACCCAATAAACCTTCATTAACAATTCTGCTGATAGTCAAAAAATCTCCATCCCACCTGCGATTTTGATAAACAAATATCTTTTTACCCGATGATTTTGCTACCTCAATCAGCTCATTAGCCTCTTTGGAAGTTGGAGTAAAAGGCTTCTCTACAACAACATTTTTTCCAGCAAGCAAAATCTCTTTTACCATCGGAAAATGCAGTACGTTTTGCGTTGCTACAACAATCAAATCAATATCATCATCAGCCAACAGATCCTGATAATCACGAACAACCTCAACCTCGGGATAAATCTTTTTTGAATCCTCATTATGGCGTTCCACAATCTTTTTCAGGTTGAACCCTGAATGAGTGTGGACAAAGGGGGCATGAAAGACTTTTCCTGAAAGCCCGAAACCAATTATTCCTGTATTTATTGAATCTGCCATATGTTAAAAATATAATTACGTTTTGGCACAATTTTCGGTTACGCCATCGAAAATTACGCCAAAACTTGTCATTTTTTACATCTATTCCCCGACCTAAAGGTCGGGGCTACAAATATTTCGCTACTCTGTAGCTCCTTTAATCATACTCTTCTGATTAATGTTAATCTATTATGTTTCATCTGTTGACATTTTAATCGAATAATCCTTAATAAATAATCTTGCTATTCCGGATTTTACCTTTGGCATAAAAGCGTTGGTTAACCCGGAATAATATTCATCTACAAATCATCAATATTTCAAATTTTTCAGATAATCACAGCTTTTTGTTATACTCTCAAACGGGTCCATTTTAAAGGACTCCTGCTCTACATAATACATTTTCATTCCTGCTTTTTCACTTACTGCAAATATTTTCGGCCAATCTATTATGCCACTACCTATTTCAGTTGATTCGCGTGCGGGGTCAGCATCCATATCTTTCACATGCCATAAACCAAAACGTCCTGGAAATTTATCAAAATAGTCTAATGGCTCTTGTCCACCGTAAACCATCCAATACATATCAAGTTCCATAGTAACCAATTTGGGATCTGTGTTCAGCAATAAAATATCATAAGGTATTTCACCATCAAGCTTGTCAAATTCAAAGGCATGATTATGATATCCGAAACCAAGCCCGTTTTTATTGCACTTCTCGCCCAAAAGATTAAACTCATCTGCAAGTTTTTTGTAATCATCAAGCGTTTGCCTTTTGTCGCGGGGTAATGAGGGAATAATTACATAAGACATTCCTCCTTCAAGAGTATCCTCGATAACCTGATCAACATTTTCGGAATTAACTGATGTGTGACTGCTGGTTGCAGCCAATCCGAAACTTTCACAAATATCCTTGTACTCTTTTGGAGAATAACCATAGAATTTTCTGTCTGAATAGCCAGCAGCCTCAACAGAATTATAGCCAATTTTTGCAATCTGCTTCAATGTCCCGGTAAAATCCTCTTTAATCTTTTCCCGTATTGTATAAAGTTGTATTCCTATCAACTTCTTGTTTGGAGAGGCCAGAATATTTAAAGGCAATGACAATGCAAGAGTTGCTGCCGAAGCTGTTTTAATAAATGTTCGTCTTGTCTGCATTATATTATTTTTTAAAATTTGAACTTTCAAATAATCAACTGCTTGTCAGGGTCCCAGAAAACTTTTCTGTTTTCACGATAAGCTATTGTCCCCATATGGGCTGTCATAGCCTCCTCAAATCCTCTGTCAATGTTACATGAAGGCTGTGATCCCGTACGGATGGCATCCAGCCAGTCCTTAATGTGCAAATGGGTTGTATCAATACGCTTACCACCTCTATATGTATAAAGCAAACCCCTGCCGGCAAAATACTGTTCTGTAGGAGAAGTTATGGCATCAACCTTTTTCATTCCCGGGGTATAGGAATATATTGGTACTGTAGGGTCAATAATTCCTTCCTGAATCTTCTCCTTGTATTTGGTTGAGCCTGAATCAGCATAAATCTCCAGATTACTGCCCACCTCAATATAACCGTCATGTCCCATTATTGTCCTGCCTCGCCTTTTATTACTGGCCAGAGATGCGCTATATAATAATGTAAGGTCACGGTCAGGATATTCATAAGCCATTTGCAAAACATCAGGAACAGTGCGTCCATCTTTATAGTAGTAGATTCCACCGGAAGCTACAGCTGAGTGAGGTATTCCAAGGTCAAATATCTGATTCATTGCATCATAATCATGAGTAAACAGATCTCCAGAAAGGCCTGTGCTATAATCCCACCAGCATCTCCACCGAAAGAATCTCTTAAGGTTGAAATCGTGCCAGGGGGCAGGGCCGATAAACTGGTACCAATCAATATTATCAGGGCATGCATCTTCAGGGATATCATAAACCCATGCTCCGGAAGGAGAATTACGGTTTGTAGTGATTTCGATAAGATTTACCTTCCCTATTACATTTTTGCTGATTGCCTCGCGTGCTTTATAATAGCTCTCCAGCTCCCTGTTTTGGTGTCCTAACTGAAAGGTGACATTATTTTCTTTCACAGCCTTAACAACCTCATAGGTTTCAGCAACTGTCCAGGTCATTGGTTTTTCGCTGTAGATATGTTTACCAGCTCTCGCTGCTGCAATTGAGATTGTTCCATGCCAATGGTCAGGCGTTGCAATTATTACAGCATCAATATCATCAGCAGCAAGAAGGTCTTTGTATGTTTTGTATCTTTTAGGCCTGGAGCCCATTTTCCCGTCAGAACCTTCTCTAAAATTATTAGCACAGGCGCTAAGGCCCATTTTAGCATTTCCTTCATAAATATCACAAAGCCCCGTTACAACAACATTCAAATCTTCCTGCTCGAGATAATCGCGGTATCTGTGGTCAGTATCACTATTTGAGGCTCCCTCTTTCCAGTCATCAATTACTTCAGGCCTCAAAAATCCGGCACCTTTCAATAGTTGACGGCCACGACTTCCTGTGCCGATTATACCAAGCCGAATTTGCTTATTGTTTGAGACTTTTCTTTGGAAAACAGGATTCACAGCATCAAGATTTATCTCATCAAGAATCGAATTTTTAAGAAATGTATCATATTTTCGCTTTTTGAACCAGCCATAAGCAAATGCTCCCAGCACCGGAATTGTGGCCAGGCTCTTGATTACCTCCCTCCTGCCTATTTTCCTTTTTTTAGAATTTATATCTTTATTTTCCTCGTCCATTTTATTCCTTTCTGTTTTTTCTACAAATCAATCTATCAATTCCGATTCTTTTGCCAGTTGGAAAAACAAATAACAGAGCCATTGCAACCATCTCGATTAAAATTTTATCAACTATCAGATAGCTTCCTTCCATTGGTAAAGCATATTTGAATCCCACACAAGGTGGATGAGAAAAGTAGTACAGGGCAAGCAATAATACACCGGCAACTGTTGACAACCGTGTTAACAGTCCAAGTATCAGTCCCAGTCCGATAAGGATTAGACCCCATACATTCAGAAAATCGATAACACCTAATGTTGTAGGATTACTGGCTAATGATATGTAGAATTCCTTTAGAAATCCTTCAGAATCGAGCAAATAACCGACGCTTGACCAGTTAGGATTTATTAACTTTGTCAGTCCCTCATAAAGAAAATGCCACCCGATTAAAACACGCAATGACACCAGCCAAAACAACTGCACATTTGAATAATCAATATATTTCTGCTTCATAAATCGCATTTTATATTATAGACAAGGCTTGCCATGTCTCAACGATATCGTTGCTTTATAATTCCTTAACAAAAAGGCCTTTCCAGCTCACTTTAATACCACCACCCGAATGGATTTGTAATGCAATTACACCGTTAGCCTCTCCAATTTTTTGATCGGTCAGGTCTGTCATCATTTCATTATTAAGCCAGGTTATCACTCTATCACCTTTCACAAGGATAACCATCTCATTCCAGTCATTTGGTTTTAAAATATTTTCCTTCTCATCCGATATCTGGTAAAGCCACCCTCTGCCGTATGATTCATAAATACCGCCAGTATCGTGGCCTTTTGGTGCCACCTCAACCTGCCAGCCACTTATCTTTGTTCCATCGAGAGAGGAACGGAAAAAGACACCACTGTTTCCATCAGCTTCCTGCAAAAATTTAAGATGAAGAATAAAATCTTTATATTTTTCATTAGTTGCCAAATAGCCATATTTTTCATCAGGGCCACTTTCGCACACGAGGACTTCATTTTCCACAAACCATTTTTCAGTTCCATGAATATTCCAGCCATCAAGATTTTTCCTATTAAATATGGGTTGACCTAAGTCAGTAAGATCACGAATTTTAATATTCCTGAACATAATTTTACTACCATGATCCTGTAAGCCAATGTATCCTTTACGCGCAAGACCATATCCCGGATAATCCTTCCATTTACAATTCTGCACTCTTTGCTTCCAGTCATCAGACCAAAGATCGTATTCAACAATCATTTCTCCATTCAGCCAATGCTCAACATGGCCGTCTTTTACCTTTATCCTTGATGAATTAAACTCACCAACCGGCATCAGCTTCTTATT